>JAKAUM010000005.1 GCA_021827685.1 bacterium | reverse complement strand
CTCTGGCGCGGCACGACGGAGGAGTTTGAGCGTTGCTATAAGACCGACGCCGAGGAAATGCACAAAGCCTTGACAAGCTGTTGCGCTGTTTGCGATACTGATTTGCCGACAAGGGCTTAACGTCGGCACGCTAAGAGACCTGGCGAAATGAAATTTAACCCCCGGAGGTCTCGCCGGGGGTTTTTGTTTGGAGGAAAAATGAGCACGACACAAACGGACGTTGACACATCGAAGCGCTACGTGGCCGGCGGAGAGCTTCCGCCCCTGGCGATACTTGAGGAGGGGACGTCTCTGAAAGGCATCCTTCGCCGCGTGGACGTCGTCCAGCAAGAGAGCACGATCAAGGGCAAGACGAGCGTCGAGGAGCGGACGTATTACCGCTTCGAGCTGACGGAGCGCCTCGAAGCCTTCGACGCCGACAAGGAAGCCGCCAGCTATCCCAACGGCGCGACGGTGACTCTGCCTGGCTCGGGGCATCTCAACTGGCTGTTTCGAGACGCGGCCCAAGCCTTCGGGTTTTCGGAGATTCAAGGCCTCGTCGGCTTCCCGATGAAGGTCGAGTATCGCGGGCAGGAGATCATGAAGACCGGCCCGATGAAGGGCAAGAAATGCAAGAAGTATAGCCTCGTCGTCAACCCGTGATTTAACGGGTCTCTCCCCCGGCGGCCGTGGCAAGCGCCGGGGGAGCCCTTGTTAACGGCCATGCCGACAACCTCGAATCGCGCTAAGTGGATTCCCACCGCCGAGTATCAAGACGAGGTCGAGGATCTCTATAATGTCTCCGAGGTAGGCGAGGACATCGCCTACAACTTCCGGCGGCGGGGCTTTGTGTGGGAGCCTTTTCTGACGTCGCCGGAGTCCGGTTTCGTTTACCCGAATAAGGTTACAAGCCTTCGCCGCCGAAAAGTCCCCGTCCGCCGCGTCGTCAAGGTCAAGGTCAAGGTTCGGGGCTATTCCTACCTGCGCCGCGTCCCCGGCAAAAAGCGCCGCGTCCGCGTTCGGGTTCGCGGGTTTTCTTATGTCCGAAAAGAGATTCGCGTCACGTTTAAGATCGTCAAGACCGTCTCCGAGGCCTTTCCCTACAAATACTTCGATCAACCCATGGATTCCTGCCGCGTGTGGGCTGTCATCCGCTATGAGGGCAAGAAAAACGACGCGAAGCTCTATTCTTACAATTTTCGCTTTACCAACTACTGGGAACAGAAAGGCGAATTGATCGACCCTCGCCATCCCAAGACCAAAATAACCGGCGGCGGCACCTTGAGCCCGCAGGTGGGCTTTTTGGAGACATTCAAGGTTGTAGCCCGGTTCAAGACTTTTTTGGCGGAGCAATTCGAGGGCGGCACTTACGAGCTTGACGACTTCGTCGCGTGGACGGCCTATCCGGCGAATGTCCCCCTCGTCAAGAAAAAGCGGCGCAAGTGATTTACAACGTCGATTATCCCCTCTCGGTTCTCTCCGGCATCCGCAAGAACGACCGCGCCTTCAACCCCGCCCGTCTCAAGATTTTCGGCGCGGACACGGAGACCGTCCACGGCGTCCCCTACACTCTCCAAATCCACGACGGCAAGGAAACCTTTTTAAAATACGTCACGGCTCGAACGATATGGCCGGAGTTTTTGGGCTGGATCGTCCCCCGCATGGACGCGGGCGGTGTCAATGTCTGCTACTTCCATAATTTGCGCTTCGACTTGCGGGTGTTGTTTTTCTCGCGGCTCCGCAAGCTTTATGACTCCAATGGCGAGTTTGATTTCACCTGGCATGGCGCCCGCGTCACGGGCGTCTACGGCCGCGTGAATTTCGCGCAAGTCGGCGTCGAGAGCGGCAAATCCCGCAAGATATTACACATCCTCGACTCGGCGCTTTTCACCTCGGCGTCTTTTGACGAGAGCCTGCGTATCTTTGGCGTCGATGGCGTCAAGCTCCCCCTGCCGGCCGGCCTTGGGGACAAGCGCCTCAAGAGCGCGGAGTTTGAAGCCTATGCCGCAAACGACGCCATCCAGCAGTGGAAACTGGCGAAAAAGATCATGGAGTTCCACGAGCGCTACGGCGTCCGCGTCTCGGTCTCCCTCTCGCAATTCGCCACAAGGGTTTTCCGTCATCATTTCCTTAAGAAAAAAGACCATATCCCTTTCCCACCGAGGGGTTGCGTCAAGGCGGCCGAGCTTTCCTATCACGGCGGCAAAAACGATTTCCGCCTGGGCCGCCCCTCGGTCGTCAAGGATTGCTCCGAGGCGGACGTTAATTCTTGCTTTGTCTGGGCCATGTCGAAACTGCCAGGTTTTCTCAAAGGCCGCTACGAATGGGTTAATTCCTACGAGCGCGGCGCCCATGGGATTTTCCTTATTTCGGGCACGGCCCCCGCGGGCCGCGTCGTCTTGTGGACGCACGACTTTAAGCCCATTCACGGCCCATTTGAGGACATTTGGGTTACGAGCTACGAGCTCGACGAGATTCTCCGTCAAGACTTGCTCTCACGCTGGACGTGCCGCCAAGGCTGGATTTGGCGTGACGCCTCGCCGCGCAATCCCTGGCAAGAATACGCCGAGCATTTTTACGGTCTTAAGGAAAAGTCCGGCAAGCAGGACCCCTCTTATGCCTTCTACAAGCTCATGGGCAACGGCGTCTATGGCAAGACCGTCGGCAAGGTGGAGGAAATCGAGGAGAGCATTTCAAAGACCCCGGCGCGGGGCTACGTCTATGACGCGGTGCGGGGGGTCTTCTTGGACCGGGAGCGCGGCTTCCGCGCCATGAATTTCTACAATCCCTTCATCGGTTCCCTCATTACCGGCCGCTCTCGCGCCCTCATGCTGTCCCTTGAGACCCGCTACGACTCTTTCCACACGGCGACGGATTCGATTAAAACCTCCCGCGAGGTGGCGCCCAAGCCGGGGCTCGGCGGGTGGAAGCTGGAAGTCAAGGGCGATTGTTGGCTTTTCCGAAACAAGCTCTATCTCCATTACGACGAAGCGGGCAAGCTCAAGAAGTGGGCGACGCATGGCTTCAAGGGCGGTGTCAAGCTCTTGGAGGAGCGCCGCGACGATCTCATGCGCCATCATCATCTGGCTTACGTGTATAAGCACGTCGTCGGCTTGCGCGAGGGCTTCCGCCGCCGGGAGACGCCGGGCGACTTCGTTGATCGCCAGGATGTTCTTTGCGTGTGCCGGGGCGGCAGGTGTAACGGCAAGACGTGCCATTGCGCTTGACAAAACATGGCCCGTATGACTACAATGATCGAATCAAGGAGATAAAAACATGGACTTTACAGCGGTTAAAAGAGAGGAGAAAACATCCAAACCCACCGAGGCGGCGCCCTATAAAAACGGCGCGATTCAAGACGAATGGACGGGGAAAAAGACTTGCGTTCGCTTATGCGTTCCGATGTTCTACACGGAAGTCGTCGCCTCGCCGCTCAATCCCAAGGAGGGGGTTCAGCAGATGAAGGTTCAAAGCGGCGCCATCCCCTGCGTCGGCGCCCGCTGCTCTCGCTGGAATCCGGCGCTGTTGGAGTGCTCGGATCACAGCGACAGCCGCAACCTCAATGCGCTTCGTTCCTCGTTGTCGGACCTGTCCGACAGGCTTCACACTCTGACGGACTTGC
>JAKAUM010000001.1 GCA_021827685.1 bacterium | reverse complement strand
TTATTTCCCCTGGCGCGCGGGCGCGCGGCGCTCCTCGCGGCGGGCGTGGCCGCCGCGGTGGCGGCTCCGCGCGCGCAAAAAGTCATCCGCCTGTTTCAATACCTTCCGCGTGTCGCCGTATTTCTTCCCGATGATGCCGAGCGCGTCATGGTAAAGGAACCATCCGAAGCCGCTGTGCTCGCGCGGGGCGATCCGCACGTCCGCCATGTGGGTTTCGGCGAGAAAGAGGATGACGGTGTCGTAAATGCCCTGGTCTCCGATCCGGAAATAGAAACGCTCGTAGGCGCGGAACTCGGGGACGATCCTGAGCTCGGACTTCTTGATGCCCGTTTCCTCTTCGAGCTCGCGGAGGGCGGCGTCGATGCTCCGTTCGCCCGGCTTGAAATGGCCTTTGGGAAAGTTCCAGTAGTTCCCGCGGCGGTATAAGAGCAGATATTTTATTCCGTCGGTCGTGCGGCGGTACACGACGAAGCCCGCCACTACCTGCTTTTTCGTCGGCGGCCTCTCCTCGGAAGGGACGGGCCCGCGGGGCGGATTTGCTCTCTGGTTCATTTCTTTAATGAAGATTTCATTTTTTCGAGCGGCCAGGCGTTTATTATATCACCGCGCGAAGCCCATCCGCGCCGCGCCTGTGCGATGCCGTATTCCAGGCAGGAAAGATGCGCCGCCGCATGGGCATCCGAATCGATGGACATGCGGACGCCCTCCTCCGTGCACCTCCTTATATATTCGTCTTTCAAGTCCAGGCGGTCGGGGTAGGCGTCGATTTCGAGGATCGTCCCCGTCCTTTTCGCGTGGGCGATGACTGCTTCCATATCGACGTCGTACGGCGCGCGCCGGTTGATGATCCTTCCCGTCGGATGGAAGAGGAGGTCAACGTGCGGGTTAGTCATCGCCCGCCGGATACGTTCGGTCTGTTCCGCCCGCGGAAGATTGAAATACGAATGTACCGAGACGCCGACCACGTCGCACTGCGCGAGGATCTCGTCCGGCAGATCCAACGTCCCGTCTTTCAAAATATCGCACTCCGTCCCTTTGAGTATTCTTATCATCCTGCCGAGCTTCTTCTGCACGCGGTCTATCTCCGCCCATTGCTTCCTGATGCGCGCCGCATCGAGCCCGTGCGTCATTGCGAGGCGCTTCGTATGGTCGGTGACCGCGACGTATGAAAGCCCGCGCGCGGCGGCCGCGCGCGCCATCGCCTCGATGGAATCCGCGCCGTCCGTCCAGTCCGTCTGAACCTGGAGATCTCCCTTAAGGTCGCCGTATCCGACGAGCTTGGGAAGCGCGTGCCGGCGCGCCGCTTCGAGCTCTCCCGTATTTTCGCGGAGCTCCGGCTCGATATAATCCATCCCGAACGCCCGGTAGATCTCTTCCTCGCGCGCGCCCGCAATCTTCTTTTCGCGCCCGCCTTTTATCTCGAAAAGGCCGTATTCGTTGAGCTTCCACCCCTTCGCGGCCGCGATTTTCCGGAGGGCGACGTTGTGGTCCTTTGAGCCAGTGAAATAGTTGAGAGCCGCTCCGTAAGACTCGGCGGGCACGACGCGGAGATCGACGTTCAATCCGGGTCTTATTTTCACCGAAGATTTCGTCGCGCCGCGCGCGATGACCGAAATGACATCGGGCATGTTCGTAAAATATTCCATCACGGCCTCCGGCGTATCGGAGACCGCGAGAATATCCGCATCGCCGATCGTTTCTTTCCGGCGGCGCGCCGAACCGGCGATTGCCGCGCGCGCCACGCCCGGCGCGTTCGCGAGCGCGGCCTCGATCGCGCGGATGCGCGGAAGGATGGTTCCGAGCGCCATCCGGTCGCCCGCCGTCTTCGCGAACGCGATGTTTTTTAATATTTTTTCCTCCGTCTTCGCGCCAAAGCCGGCGAGTTTCGATATCTTCCCCCCCCGCGCGGCCTTCTCGAGCTCGGCAAGGTCGCTCACGCCGAGTTCCTTGTAAAGCGCCCTGATCGATTTAGGGCCGAGGCCTTCGACGCGGGAAAGCTCCGAAAGGTCCACCGGCGTTTTTTTTCGCAGGCCCTCGAAATACGTCACCTTGCCGGTTTTCAAGAACTCCTCGATTTTCCGCGCGATGGATTCGCCCACGCCCGGGATGCCCTTCAGCGCTCCAAGGCCCCCCTTCCCGTAGACTTCCGCCGCCTCTTCTTCGAGTCCGCCTATCGCGAGCGCCGCCTTCTCGTAAGCGCGCGGCTTGAACGGCACGTTTTGCATGGCGAGGTATTCGCCGATTTCGCGGAGCATTTCGGCTATCGCCTGGTTGGACGGCTTGCCCGCCATGGCCCTTATTATATCCCTGCCGCAGTCGGCGTCTTGTCCTTCATCTGTATGCCGACATCAGCCGCTTTCGGCATCACGATGTCGGGAAAAGCGATGATGATGAAAGCGGCGAGGAGCGAGAAAACGCCGCCGGCGACGAAAACCGCAACAAAGCCGAGAGACGCCGCCATCACCCCCGCGAGGAGGCCGCTTATGCCGGCCGCTACCCCGGAGACCGTGCTGTCGAGCGACCAATCGAAGGAAACGCGGTCATGGTCGAGATGGCGCGAAAATATGCTCGACCAGGAAGGGATGTAGAGGGCGAACGCGACGGCGTGGATCGCCTGCACTAGATAGAGCTCCCACGGCCGGGTAACGATGCTGAAAGCGAGCGCGGAAAATCCGGCGATGAGCAGGCCTCCGGCGAGCGCCGCGAAATCGTGCTTCTCTCCCTGCGTGCGGTCGCGGTCGAGCCAGTTCGCGACGGGAAGCTGGAGCACCGATTTAAGTATCCAATAGAGGGCCGTCGCGATGCCCACCGTAACGAGCGTCGCGCCCGCGATCCTTTCCACGATGAACACCGAGAGCACCGGCTCGATGAACCCCCATCCGAAGAGGAGAAAAAGATCCGAGAGCACGAGGTATTTCACGACGCGCCCGACCTTGACGCTGATATTTATCTTGATGCGCATGGCACGTTATCCGTTTATCGTCATCCGCTTACGACGTTTATTTCATCTCCCGCGGCGATGAGCTTTACGCGGCCTCCCTTCACCACGCGCTTTTCGAGGATCGCGCGGGCGAGCGGCGCGCGCACCTTCTCGTCGATCACGCGCCTCAGCGGCCGCGCCCCGAATTCCGGCGCATAGCCGAGTTTTGCAATTAGAGCGACGGCTGAGGGATCCACGTCGAGCGCGATTGCCTGCCCCCTCAGCGTTTCGGCAAAGTCGCCGAGCTTCAGCGCCGCGATCTTAAGGAGCTCGGGCGGCGCGAGATCCTTGAACACTATTATCTTCGAAAAGCGGTTCAGAAGCTCGGGCTTGAAAATATCCGTAAGGCGGGATTTTAGGTATTCCGCGATGTCCGCAATCGACTCTCCCTTGGAAAGCGACTCGTTCACGATGTCGGAATGGGCGTTTGAGGTAGCGATGACGATGGTATTCGCGAAATCCACCGTGCGGCCGAGATTGTCGGTCAGCCGCCCGTCATCCAGAACCTGGAGGAAAAGATCCAGGATGTCCGGAAACGCCTTTTCAAATTCGTCGAGGAGCACCAAGCTGTACGGTTTCGCGCGGACCGCCTCGGTGAGCGCGCCGCGCGTCGAGCCGTCGGGCGAGCCGATAAAACGGATGAAGCTCCCCTTGTCCTGGTATTCCGTCATGTCGAACCGCACCATCATCCCTTCCGAGCCGAATTGTATCTCCGCGAGCGCCTTCGCGAGCTCCGTCTTCCCCACCCCCGTCGGCCCTACGAAGAGAAAACTCGCGATGGGCCCGTGGCCCCGCGAAAGGCCGCTCCGGTACTCGCGGAGAGCCTCCGCGACCGCCGTCACCGCCTCTTCCTGCCCCACGAGCCGGCGGTGGATCAGTTCTTCCATGTGAAGAAGTTTCTGGGTTTCCTCTTCGCCCGCCGCGCGGAGCGGGATTTCCGTCTTCGTTTCCGCGACCGCCGTCACGCGATCCGCGCCGAGGGTCTTTTCCCCGCATCGCTCCGCATCCACGAGCGCGCTTTTCAGGAGCTCTTCGGCGCTTCCGGGCAGGGGCTTTTCACGGAAATATTTCCTCGCGAGCAGGACTGCGCGCTTTACCGCGCCGAAACTCACCGTCACGCGGTACTGGGCTTCCAGCAAAACTCCTTCGTACGCGAGAAGGCGCTCCGCATCGTCTTCGTCCATCTCGTTGACCCTGATCACCTCGAAGGCGCCGGCGAAATCGCTGCGCGGCTCGATGATTTCCTTGAACTCGCGCGGATACGTCGAACCGATGACGGGAAAGGCGCCTCCGAGAATGACGGGCAGGAGGACGTCGGCCGCCGAAAGGTATGCCACGCCGGAAGTGTGCGCAAGGTGGTGCAGGTCGGGGATATAGAGGATGATGTTCCCGGCCATGTCGATCTCGTCCACGATGCGCTTGAGGCGGAGCGCGAGCTCGTCCGGCGCGGCGCCCGCCACGAGCGCGCGGATATCGAGCCCTACGAGGCGCTTGTCAAAAAGGGCGCGCGGCACTTCGTCCTTCACGATCATGAACGCCAGATGGCGGACGATCGCTTCCTTGCCGACGCCGGGATCGCCGACGAGAAGGGCGTTCGGGCGCGCCGCGCGGCTCAGCGTTTCAACCAAGGTCGTATACGAGACGTGGTGGCCGACGAGGAATCCGGACCTCCCTTCCCGCGCGAGATCCGTAAAATCCTCGCCGTACCGGTCGAGCGTCGGCGTCGGGCGCGCGGTCCACGCGCGGTTCATAATGCGATGCCGGACCCTGCGGTTCCGCTCGGACATGAATCCTCCTATGCCGCGCGACCGACGTACCTGCCGCCGCGCTTCGGAAAAAATAAGCGCGCGTTCCAGGTCGCCATGGGCGATGGAAAACGCGGCGAAAAGCCGCCGCGTCGGTTCCGACGGCATGGAGGGAAGCACTGAAAATACGTCCTGCAGCCCGATGAATTCATGCCCGTTTTCGACAGCTTCGCTGAACGCGGCCGAGGCGAGAATGCCCGCATTCTTCAGGTATTCCGCGCGCGCGGCGGAGCCGGCGGGCGCGGGTTCCGAAAGAAAATCCGCGAGCTTGGCTTTAAATTCCTCCGGGTCTACATCGAGCCGGCGCAGGCCTTCTTCGACGTGGTCCATGCCGAGAAAGCGCTCCGTGCATGCAAGGAAGAAATCCTGTTTTGCGATAAGCCCCCGGTCGAATACGCGGCCGAGCGCGACGCGCGTGGCGGGCTTCATGGCGCGCGCGACATTCACTTTCCCCGGGCGGAATTCCGAAATGGGAATGTCTCCCTCGCGCGCGTGCGCCATGCGGTCGACGAGATAAAGGAGAAGCAGGATGCCGAGATACCGGAACGACCTAAATTGCGAGATAAGGAAAACTCCCGCGAGAAAAACGACGAGGACGTTCGCAAGATAACCGAGGACGCGCACCGTAAAACGCCCCCCGACCGATATGCGCAGGTACGGTTCATCGAAATACGGTTCGTACCTATCGGAGTCCGCGTAGGGCATAGAAGAGAAGCGCGGCGGGCGCCGCAACCCAGGCCAGGTAAAACGCGAGGAACAGCACGGCGACCGCCGCATAGACGGCAAGCCCTATCGCGATCCTCACGGAACGGAAAGCGATGCCGAGGATGCGGCCTATGAAAGAATAATCCCGGTAGAGCGGCTGGAAAAAATAGCGCGCGGTAACGCGGAGCGCGAGCGAGCGGTCGGCGGCCGTGATCGCTTCCATGAAATGCCGCCCTATCGCGCGGGAACCGTCGACATACCAGTGATGGAAAAAATCGGCGAGGCGGTAGAAAAACCGCTCGATAAGGTATGCAGGGGCGAATGCCATGCCTTAATAATACCCTAAAAGAGGCCCGCCTGCTTCGGCTTTTGGGGCCGTTTCGGCTTCGCGGAACCCATGGCGGCGAGATCCGCAACCGCGGCGGCGGCGGCGGCCGCCGCGGGCGGCATTTCCGGCGCGATCTTTCCCGCAACCACGTCCGGAAGTTTTTTAAAATCGGCGCGGAGCACGTTCAGCATCTCCGTAGAACGAAGCGCCGCGGCGGGATGATAGACGGGAAAGACGAGCCGGCTGCCGTCCGTAAAAACCCGCCCGTGGTCGCGCGTGATTTTCGCATCGGGCAAGAAATAATTCATGGCAAAACGCCCGAGGGTGACGATCGCGCGTGGCGAGAGCGCCGAAATTTCGCGCGCGAGGTACGGCGCATACGCCGCGATTTCCTCCGGCAGGGGGTCGCGGTTCTCCGGCGGCCGGCGCTTCACTATATTCGTGATGTACGCGTCGGCGCGCTTCCAGCCGATCTCCTCAAAGAGCCGGTCCAGGAGCTGGCCCGCGCGTCCGACGAACGGGCGCTTCAGGCGGTCTTCGGTCGCCCCGGGCGCCTCGCCCACGAACATCGCGGCGCAATCGGGGTTCCCTTCGCCGAAAACCAGGTTCGCCTCGCGGAGCGGCAGGGCCGCCTGCGCGAGTTCAGCTTCGATCTTCGCGAGTTCGGCGCGCTTATCCATAAAGAACATTATATCCCACGAGCCCGCGCGCCGGCGCCCCGCCCAAGGGTATTGCAATATTACGGATTTTGTATTATGTTTTATTTATGAAACGACATGGGCCCGAGGAACCCCCTCAGCCGGCCGAGATGCCGAAACGGGAAGGAAATCCGGGTAGGGATTTCCTGTATGGCACCCTTCTCTCTGAATCCTTATTGGATAAAATACTGAATGGAGGAACCGGCGAAAGCACCATACAACGCGCCCGTCAGATCGCCGGTGCGGCGTACGAAGGATCTTACGCCGTACCCGGCGCCCGCCGCGTCGTCGGAAAACTCGGCACCGCCTATAACCAAGCATGGATTAACTGGCACGAACGCAGGGAAGTAAATGCGATCGGAAAGTGGGGAAGGCATAACCGCCGGACGGAAGCGAATGACGGGACAAGGAAAACGCTTTTGCCCCTCCTTAAAGATGAATCCATCGCCCTCGGAACCCGAAAAGAAATCGAACTCCGCTTAAGCCGCCTTGGCGCGAAAGATGCGGAGATCGACAATAAGAAAGACAAGGCGCAAACCAAAGCCGAAAAACGGGAAAATAAGGCGAGGATCTACGCAAACCGGCGCGATGATATCGCGGACAGGCTCATCGCGCAGTACGACAAGAAGCTCGCGCCGAGGGAACGCCAGCTTGAGGAAGAGAAATATGAATTCGCCCGGTTTAAACTCCGCGAAGCGGCGCAGGAAGTTTATATTAAAAAGGATCTTGAGAAAGCCCGTCTGAAAGAGGAGGAGTTGAAGCGGATGAACATAGCGTTGAGAGCGGCAGGGAGGCCCGAACGGGAGATCCGGGCCAATGGCACGGAACTCGAAAAGGTTATCGAATCGCTCCGCCAGGGCGTGGCGGAAAGAAGGAGGGTGCTGGCGAAAGAAAGATCGAGGCTGGAAGCGCGGATAGCGAAATACGACGCGAAGGCGGCTCCGTACCGCGACAAGCGCGACAGGTTTATAAGGATAAAAGAACGCCGCCCGATTGAGACCGGAATTCCCGCGCGCGCGGCGAAAGAGTCCCTCTCGGAAAGAGAAACTATAGGCGCCCACGAGCGGACTCCCGCGGCGGAGGCGACCGCGAGTACTGCGGGGGAGGCGAGCGAAGCGGGAAGGGCGCCGCAAGAAAACAGCCCGGCGGCCCCCGAAGGCGGCAAGCGGCACCTCTCACTCGAAACATACGGCGCGCGATGGGAGCAATTCCTAAGAAACGCCTACGGCGACAAGGAGTTTGATCGGATGAAAAGAAGCGGCGATGTTTCCTCCACTGACTTCGATGACCTGGCTAAGGAGGCGGGCCTCCCGTCCGACGAGATCCTTGAGCCGGAGCAGTTCAAGAACCTGTTCGGCCTCTACCGAAACCTCAAGAAACCGGGGACGAACGACGGGTTCCATAGGATCGATGAATTTATGAAACGCATTATCTTACTTTCAAAATGAACCCACAGGACGACCAAAAGATTCTCGATAGCGGCAGAAGCCCCTCGGATTTGGTGCGCGAGGCCGAAGAACTCCTTAAAAAACAGCAGGAGGAGCAGGCGAAAGTGCTGAAATATATCGCTGAAGTCGATGAAAAGTTCGATGAGATCGAAAAGGATCTTGATAAGGGCTTTCGGGAGCTCGACGGGGTAGAAGCGGAAGCGGAAAAGGAGCTCGACGAGCTTATGACGAAGCGCGCAGTGGAACTCGCGGAAGAAGAGGAAGAAGACGCCGCCGCGGCGGGATAGCCGCCGCACGCAAACGGACTGATAAAAACACCGGCGAGTTCGACCTCCGGAACTTCGCCTTACTCCGTGCCCTCGTGGGGAATTGAACCTCAATCTTCTCCTTCGGAGGGAGACGTTCTATCCGTTGAACTACGAGGGCCCCTGCGCCGGCCGCGACAGGCCGGGCCCGCCACGCTCCGGGGTTAGTGTACTACGAACGTCCGGCTTCCGTAAACAAAGCGGGCGTGAATGAACATGCGCCTCCGGCAGGCCCGCGGCGGAATGAGGCGCGCGGCGCCGATTATCCGGCAAGATAGACGAGATCGCCCTCGCGCACCCGTTTTTTTACCTTGACTCCCACCTGCTTTCCCTTGGGCGCAGCGGCAACCGGCTTATGGTTCACCTGCATCGATTTCGGCGCTTCCGAAAAATCAGTGGTCGCCCCGCGGAACGAAAGCTCCGTCCCCGCCCGGATGCTCCTGTTAAATCTGATGATGGCGACTCCGATATGGTTATAGAAATGCACAACCCTGCCCGCCGGTTTTTCTTTCCTTGCCTTCGCCTTCGTCTTTATCTTCGTCTTCGGTGCCGGCCTCGGCTTCGGCTTCGGCTTATGCCGCGCCGGCGCCTTTCCGGTTTTCTTCTTCGCTGTCCTCCTTTTAGAAATCTTGGGCATCTTATTATTTTACCCGCGCGTGCGGGGCGCGGACGGCTCGGCGATATAGCCCGCTTCGCTCACTTCTTTTTCTTCCTCCTTTATCATGGCGACCACTTGATCGAGAAGTTTCGCGGGATCGTTGCCGAAGACCACCTTTCCGTTCCCGCGATGGGCCCGCTCAAGGATGTCGGGCAGCATTTCTCCCGTCCCGCCGGTTCCCAAAAGCACCCCCTGCGGCTTTTGATCCTCGAATGCGATGGTGAATTCGTTGAGCGTGCCGATACGGCCGGAAACGGTGATTACGGCGTCCGCGGAGCGCGTAAGGAGAAGGTTGCGGCCGGAATATTCGAAACCGGTGTAGATAATAAGGTCATGGTAATCGAGCGGCAGGCGGTAGCTCTTCACGTGGGCGAGCTTGGACGCCGCGGGCGAGAGGCCGATCACGATGCCGCCCGCCTCCTTCGCGCCTTTCGCAGCCCAGTACGGCATGCCGGTCGTGGCTCCCGTAACGAGGATCATCCCCCGCTCCGCGATGAGGCGGCCCAGGAGTTCGGTTTTCTGCACCGCGTCCGGCGGCGCATCTTCGGTCACCGCGGATCCGGAGATGCAGATTTTATATTTCAGGTGGTATGCCGCTGATCCGTCCATTTGTTTAATAGTCCTATAATACCACGGTTTCGCCGTATTTCGGAACTTCCGCCATGACCGCGAGCTCATCCACGATCTTGTGCGCGAGCGCTTCGCTCGCCTGCGCTTCGCCCTGCATGACGAAAACTTTTTTCAGCGAATGGCGCATGGCGGAAAGCCACGCGAGGAGATGCGGCTGGTCGGCATGCGCGGAATATCCGGGGATGTCCGCTTTTTTGCACCGGACAGGAACCGTTTCGCCGAAAATGCGCACTTCGCGCGCGCCGTCCATGATTTCGCGGCCGAGGGATCCTTTGGCCTGGTACCCGACGAAAAGAATCGTGCTTTTAGGGTCGGGGAGGTAGCGCGCCTCGTGATGCAGGATGCGGCCGCCGTTCGACATGCCGGAACCCGCAATCACGATCTTCGGCGAAGGGACGCCGTTGATCTCTTTCGATTGGTCCGTCGTAAGGGTGAACCGCAAGCCGGGAAAGTTGAGAATGTCTTCGCCGGAACCCGCGATGTGCCGCGTTTCGGGATTGAAATCTTTTTCATACTTCTTATAAACCGCGGTGAGCTTGATCGCGAGGGGGCTGTCTATGAAAACCGGCACGCGCGGCACGCGCTTTTCCTCAAAAAGCTGGTGGAGGTGGTAGAGGAGCTCCTGCGTGCGCTCCATGGCGAAGGTCGGGATCATAAGGGTTCCGCCCGCGCGGACCGCGTCCTCGACGACGTCTTCGAGCTGTTCTTTCCGTCGGTCTACGCCCTCATGTATCCGATCCCCGTACGTGGATTCGATAAGGCAGTAGTCGGCGGTCGGAATCATTTCGGTCGGCCGGATGATCGGCGCGGGGCTGTTGCCGAGGTCGCCGGAAAAAACGACCGTTTCCCCTTCCGCTTCGATCTTTATGATCGCGGACCCGAGAATATGACCCGCGTCGTAGAACTCCGCGGCAAAGGGACCGACTGCAACCGGCTCGTGGTAACGGATGCCCTCCCACTGCGCGCCGGTGCGCGCGATGTCCTCCGCCGCGTAGAGCGGCGGGCGGTGCTCGCGCTCCGCTTCTTTCGAAAGGATATGCTCCGAGTCGATCAGCATGAGCTGTGCGAAATCCTTCGTGGCGTCCGTCGAATATATCTTTCCCTTGAACCCCGCCCTTACGAGCGGAGGGAGGCGGCCGATATGGTCGAGATGCGAGTGCGTGATGAATACTGCCGCAATCTCCTCCGGATCATACGGGAATCGCTCGAAGTTCTCGCGCTCGGCATAACGGCTCCCCTGGTGCAAGCCGCAATCAACGAGGATTTTTACGCCGCCCGACTCGACGAGATAATTGGAACCCGTCACTTCGCCCGTGCCTCCGTAGAAAGTGATTTTCATGAGGATTTATTATACTCCGCTTTCCGCGCCTGCGCCTCCTTCTCCCTCGCCTTGCCCGCGCTCTTTTATAGACAGCGCCTCTTCGAATTCCTTCCGCTCGTTCCACGGAATTGTTTTCCCGTTTGCAATATGTATATAATCCTCGCTTCCCTTCCCCGTGCCTATTACGACATCCCCCGGCCGCGCAAGCGCGATGGCCTTGCGGATAGCCGCGCGGCGGTCAGATATCTCGTGCACGTTCGCGAGCCCCGGGTCTCCTCCCAGGATGCCCGACCGGACCTCTTTTATTATCCCCGCCGGATCCTCGTCATAGGGATCTTCATCCGCAAGAATAATCTCGTCGCAATATTCCGCCGCGATCTTCCCCATTTCCGGCCGCTTCCACCGGTCGCGTCCGCCGCCGGCGGCGCCGAGGACGCAGATGAGCCGCGGTTCCGGATAATTCGCGGTCGGTCCCGGCTTCGCCGCGCGGTAGGCGGCGCGGAGCGAGTCGGGCGTATGGGCATAGTCCACGATCGCGACGTACGGCCCGCGGGCGACGAATTCCATGCGCCCGGGAACGCCCTGGAAGCCCGCGAGCGCATTCTTCACGGCCGCATCGCCCACGCCGAGCTCCCGCGCGATTGCGACCGCGGCGGCGATGTTCTCCTCGTTGAACTCGCTGAGGAGGAATTTCGGCGTGGCGCTCCGGGAGACGGCGTCCATGGGCCCGATCTTGGGGAGATAGTTTCCGAGCCATTCGTCGTTCCGGGAATACGCGGCGGCCTGCGACGGACCGCCGCTAAGCGCCGCGGAGAAAAATGGATACTGCGCGTCGTCGCGGTTCAGGAAAACCTTGCCGCCGCGGCGCATGACATAACGCAGGAAGCTCAGCTTCGCCGCGCGGTAATTCTCGAAAGAGCCGTGCGACTCGATATGCTCCGGCGCGAGGTTCGTAATGATGCCCATGTTCCATTCAATGAACCGGTGCCGGTGCTGGACGAACCCCTGCGAACTCGCCTCGACGAGCGCGTACCGGCACTTCGCCTGCGCGGCGTGCCGCAGGAACGCCTGGAGCGCCGCGCGGCCCGGCATGGTATTCCCTTTCGGATTTTTTTCGCTCCGATCCCCGATTTTTATCCGCAAGGAAGAAATGAGGGCCGTCTTTTTCCCTGCGGCCTCAAGGATCGCATTCAGGAGCTCGAGCGTAGTCGTCTTCCCCTTGGTTCCGGTCACGCCGATCACGAAGAGCTTCCGGCCGGGGCGGCCGAACCACGCGGCTCCGAGCCATGCCAAAAGATAATGGTAGCCGGTCCGCAGGCCCGGGAACCGCTTGATTTTTTCCGGAAGCGCCGCCATCCGCTATTTTTTCCCGAGCGCGGCGAGCGCAGCCTTGAGCCGCGCCTCCACGCCGTTCGTTTTCGGATCGATCTTTCCGAGCGCGGCGCGCGCTTCCTCCCTCCGATAGCCGAGATTCGCGAGCGCTTCGACGAGGTCGGCGTCCGTTTCCATTTTCTCCACGACGAGTCCCGCCCGCGCAGATTCCACTTTCCCCTTGAGTTCCACGATGACGCGCTCGGCGGTCTTGCGGCCGATGCCCGACGCGCGCGTGAGAAGATCCGGCCGTCCCGCTTTGATTGCCGCCGAGAGCTCATTCAAGGGAGCGATGTCCAGAATGGAAAGCGCCGACTTCGGGCCGATGCCGGAAACCGCGATGAGCATCTCGAAGAATTCCAGCTCTTCCGCCGACGAAAAACCGTAGAGATCCATGGCGTCCTCGCGGACGTAGAGATGCGTGAAAAATCTGACATCCGCGCCCGCCGGAGGGAGCGACTTCAGCGTATTACGGCTCGCAAATAACTTGATCGAGAACCCTCCCGCCGCCACAACCGCGAAATGCTCGGCCCTCTGCTCCAATTTCCCTGAAATTCCGTACAACATGCCTTCATTATACGCGCCGCCGACGGGCGCACAAACGCCGCGGGAATACGCCGATCCGCTTGCGCTTTTCTTCATATCCCGTATACTGGATGCGATGCCGATCACTTCATCCGCTAAAAAAGCGCTCCGGCAAAACCGGACGCGGCGCGCGAGAAACACGGCCAAGAAAGAGGCCTATAAGAAAGCCGTCAAGACATACCGTAAATCCGCGTCCGCGAAGGAGGCCTCGATTTCGCCCGCGGCGCTTGCTTCCGCCTATAAAGCGCTTGATAAAGCGGCGAAGTCCGGCGTGATTAAAAGGAACAAGGCGAGCCGGCTCAAGTCCCGCCTCGCAAAGCTCGCCGCCCGCGCCTGACGCCGGCTTATCCGAGCACGAGATCGAGGAGCGCTTCCTCGTAATCCAGCTTCCCCGATTTTACCGCGCGGTCGTACTCGGCCATGCGCGCGGTTTTTTCTCCCGCCTGCGCGGCAATGATATTGAAGATTTTCGGCGGCGGATCATTCAGTGCAAAAAGTTTTTCGAGCGCCGCAAGGCGGGCGCGGCCGTCATGGCTCCTCAGCCCGTTCAAAAGGGGCCAGTAATCCGGCGCGATCTCGAGGCCGAGTTCGTCCAAATCCTTCCGGGCGATCGCTCCCGCGCGCCGGGCCGTGCCGCGCAACGACGCAATCTTATCAAGTTCCGTGGCGAGCGCCCACGAATCGCCTTCGTGCGCCGACCCGAGGAACCGCACCGCGTCCGGCGCGAGCGCAATCCCCCGCGCCTCGGCTTCCGCGCGGACGAACGCCTCCCATTCCGCGCCGGAAAGATGTTCGAAGCGTTCCGCGCGCACGGGTTCTTTCAATAGAAACGCCGCCTGCTTCGGCGGCTTCTCCATTTCCGAGAGGATGACCGCCGTTTCACGCCCCGCGGCGGCAACCAGCTTTAAAGTTTTGACGAGTTCCGCCGCGTCCATGGCAAACGCGTTCTCCACCAAGGCGAATTTCGCAGCTCCGAAAAGCGACCCGCTCCGCGCGAATTCATCGAGCGCGGCGGCAGTGTCGCGCGGCGCGATTTCCCCGTCGAACCGTCCCGCCGCGGCGGCCGGGTGCTTTAAAAAGAACGCGCGCTCGAGTTCCCGCCTCCTCCGAAGCCGCCGATAATCATCCGGGCCCCAGAGGAAAATAACCATGGATTATTTCTTCCCGGCGACCCGCTCCGCGCCGGCGGGATGTCCTTTCGACGCTTTCGACGGCTGGCGCCGGATGGCGGCCTTTATAAATTCGCGGAAAAGCGGATGGGGCGCGAGCGGGCGCGACTTCAATTCGGGATGGAACTGCGTGCCGAGGAAGAACGGATGCGCGCTCCGCGGGAGCTCCATGATTTCCATAAGCCGGCGGTCGGGCGACTGGCCGGAGAACACGGCTCCCGCGCCTTCGACCTTGCGGATGTACGCCGGATTTACCTCGAAACGGTGCCGGTGCCGTTCGGAAATTTTCGCTTTTCCATACGCTTCGCGGGCGATTGTTCCCGCGCCGAGGACGGCGGGATACGCGCCGAGCCGCATCGTGCCGCCGTAATTGTTCTCCGCCATGAGTTTCTTCTGCTCCGGCATAAGGTCGATGACCGGGTGCTTCGCCTTCGGGTCCACCTCGGTCGTATTCGCGCGTGAAAGACGGAGCACATCGCGGGCGAGTTCGATCACGGCGAGCTGCATCCCGTAGCAAAGCCCGAAATAAGGGATTTTGCGCTCGCGGCAATAGCGGATGACCTTCAGTTTGCCTTCAATCCCGCGGCTTCCGAATCCGCCCGGGACGATGATCCCGTGGTACGCCTCAAGCCGCTTCACGGCGTTCCGGTTCCGCTCGAATTCCTCCGCGTCGAGCCATTCGATGCGCGGCCTGACGCCCCAGTGCGCCGCCGCGTGCTTCACCGCCTCGATGACGGAAATGTACGAGTCCGCGAGTATGAATTTCCCGCTCCCGAAATATTTGCCGACGACGCCCACGCGGACGTCCTCGTGCGCGCCGCGGATCCGCGCGGCGAGCCGGCGCCAGTCGTGGAGGTCGCGCTTCGGCGCGCGCACGCCGAGCTTCTCCAGCATCAGGTTGCCGAGGTTGTCCTTTTCAAAATTGATCGGTATGTCGTAGAGGCTCTCCACGTCGGGCGCGGAAATCACGTCTTTCTCCCGCAAGTTGCAGTTGAACGCGATCTTCTCCTTCCGTTTTGCGTCAAGCGGCACTTTCCCGCGGACGAGGATGATATCCGGCTGGAGCCCCGCCGACTGGAGCGCGCGCACGGCGTACTGGGTCGGCTTCGTCTTCATCTCGTTGTCGTCGCTCATGATCGGAGCGTAGCTCACGAGGACGAGCAGGACGTCGCCGGGATGCTCCACGCGCAGCATGCGGATCGCCTCGAGGAAGAGCACGTTTTGGTATTCGCCGATCGTGCCGCCGATTTCGGTGAGCACCGCGTCCGCCTTCGCCTTGCGCGCGGCGCGGTTGATGCGGTCGATGACCTCAAGCGGAATATGGGGAACGACCTCCACGCACTTCCCGCCGTACTCCATGCGCCGTTCGCGCTCGATGACCGCCTTATAGACGCTTCCCGTCGTCATGTAATTGATCCCCGTAAGATCCCTGCCGAGAAAGCGCTCGTAGTTCCCCATATCCTGGTCGCATTCCGTTCCGTCGTCCAAAACAAAAACCTCACCGTGTTCGGTGGGGTTCATAGTGCCCGCGTCTACGTTCACGTACGGATCGATCTTAATGGAAGTGACTTCCAGGCCGCGTCCCTGGAGGATCTTGCCGATGGATGCCGAAGCGACGCCCTTCCCGACTCCCGACATTACGCCGCCCACCACGAATACGTACTTCGGCTTGCTCCTCATGCCACCCATTGTCGCCCATCCGGGCGAACTCCGCAAGGGTTATCCGGGGTCGTCCGCCGCCATTTCGCGCTTCGGCACGAGATTCGGATCGGTAGGCAGGGTGAAATGGACCGTGGTGCCGCGGCTCAGCTCCGATTCGACCCATATTTCGCCGCCGTGCGCCTGAACGATGCTCTTTGCGATGTAAAGGCCGAGGCCCGATCCTTCCGTTTGGGACTTCATCGCGTTTTCCGCACGGTAAAACTTGGTGAAAAGCTTGCCGATGTCTTCCGGCGGAACGCCGATTCCCGTGTCTTTCGCGCTTATCTCTACGAACGGCTTGCCGGGGACGGCATCCACCTTCACGACCACTTCCCCGTTCGCCACATTGTAGCGGATCGCGTTTTCCAGTATGTCCACGAGCGCCACGGAAAGGCGCTGGGGGTCGATCATCACTTTCGCGAGCGGCGACGCCGGGCGGTCGAAATATATTTTTACGCCGGCCTTCCGCGCCGCCGGCAGGACGTCCGCAAGCACTTTCCCCACGAACTCGACGGGGTCGTCCGGCGCGAACTGATAGCCGAACTTGCCCTCGTCCATTTTGGAAATATTAATCAAGCTTTCTATCCTGTTCACGGCGCCTTGGCTTGCCGCCGAGGCGTTCTGGACGATGAGCCGGTTCGTTTCCGAGAGCTCCGGCGCCGAGGCGAGCGATTGAAGCGCCCAGCTTATATCCGTGAGCGGCCCGCGGAGCTGATGGGACGCGATGGTCACGAAATCGCTCCGCGCGCGGAGCGCGGCGAGCTGAGCCGTGCGGTCGCGGATGATTTTCATGAATCCGACCGACTTCCCGTCACTGCCCGGCACGGGCGCGGTCGTCACGCGGAGCGAGAGCTCTTCCGGCTCCGTGAAGGAAATGTCCGTGATCTGCGGATATACGCCTTCGCGCGAACGCGGTACGGTACGCGGCGCGAGCGAGGGAAATACCACCTGGATCAAGGTCTGCCATCCCGGCTGTTCGACGTCCTGCGGCGCGAGCTTATGCCCCATGACTTCGGCGGGCTTGAGCCGGAAAAGCCGCTCGGCGGCATTGTTATAGAAGAGAACCTTGAAATCGCTGTCGTAGAAGATAAGCGCGTCGTCCATGGCGGCGAGGATGCCCTTGAGCTCGCCCCGATCCATTTCCGCCCCGCCCACCGCCACGTCGGCTTCCTTTGCGGCATAAAAAGCGAAGGCGGCCGCGGCGGCGATAAGGATGAGCGATATCGCGAGGAGGAATATGTTCCGGAAATCGAATATGGCAACCGCGGCGGCCGCCGCGGCCGCCGCGAGCGAATATCTTACCCGTTTCATGATTTAATAATACCTCAGAACATCCTCCCCTGCGCGCCGCGATCGGGCGCGCCGGCGCTTCTTCCGCGGGCTTTTCCTCCGCGCGGCGCGGGGCCGCGGCGCGGAGCCGTACCGCCCCCTTCCGCATCCCATTCCTGCGCCGACGCCATCCGTTTAAGCAGTGTGACGAACCCCATCGCGGTAAAATATTTTTCCACTTCCGGCGGGTCGGAAACGGTTGCGAGCGAGGAAAGCGCGGGCATTTCGACCGGCGCGCGCCGGTCGAGCGTCACGAGCTCGCGGGAAAGATCCGCTTCCTTTTTGAACGGCCCGAAGCGTTTTATCCACTTCGATTCAGAACCGTCTTCTCCCTGCGCCTGCGCCATGGCGATATGTTCATAGAGCCCGTCCACGCCTCCGAAACGATGGAGCGCCTCCGTCGCGTTTTTCGGCCCCACGCCCGGAACGCCCTTCACGTTGTCGGACGGATCGCCGACGAGCGCTTTGTAATCTATAAGTTGCGCCGGAGCGAGGCCGAACTTCGCGCGCACGGCATCCTCGTCGTAAATCGTCGTATCGCTGATGCCTTTGTTGAACACGCGCACCACGACGCGGTTCCCGTCCACGAGCTGAAGCGTGTCGCGATCGCCCGTAAGAATCACGATCCTGAACCCGTCCTGCGCGGCGCCTTCCTTTTTGAATTCCTCGGCGAAGGTCGCGATAAGGTCGTCCGCCTCGTAGCCGGCCTTCTCGAACGTCCGTACGCCGAACGCGGCGAAGAGGCGCCGCGCCTCGATGATCTGCGAAACAAGCTCGTCCGCCGCCGGCGGCCGGTGCGCTTTATACTCCGGATATTTCGCGTCCCGGAACGTGGGTTCCGGGCGGTCGAAAAGCGCCGCCGCGTAATCCGGCCGTTCCTCGCGCCACAATTTAAGGAGGATGCTCGCGATGCCGTACAGCGCCCCCGACGGCTGGCCGTCCGGCGCAGTGAAAGGCGGCAGGGCGTGGAACGACCGGTGGATGATGGAATTCGCGTCTATGAGAAGGAGTGTTTTCATCGCGTGCGCGCCCCCGTCTTTTTTCGCACCTGCGTTCCGGCGGCGCGCGGCGCTCCGCCGCCGCGCATCCCGCCGCCGCGCACCGAAATGCGCCGCTCGTTTTCCTTTTCCCCGTGCCTGAACGAGACCCAGACCGCTCCTTTCGGCAAAAGTTTTTTCACCTTTTCCGCCCATTCGATGAGCACCGCGCCGCCGTCCGCGAGAATCCGGTCGAATCCGAGCGCGGCGAGGTCTTCCGGCGTTTTAAGGCGGTACGCGTCGATATGGTAGGCATTCCGTGCGCGGCTCCGTCCGGCGCGCCGGCCGGGGGAAACGCGGAGCGGATGCCGCCGCATGATGACGAAGGTGGGGCTCGCCGCGCGGCCGCGGGCGCCGAGCCCGGCAAGGAATCCTTTTACGAAGGTCGTTTTCCCCGCGCCGAGTCCGCCGGAGAGCGCAAACACGGCCGCCTTACCGGTGCGCCGCTCCATCGCCGCCTTTGCCCCCGCCGCAAGCATCATCCCAAACCGCTCGGTCTCGGAGGGAGAAAAGCTCCGCAAGGTCTTCGTGTTTTTTGATGACATAAAAGATGATTCCCGAAACCAGGGCCGCAACCCCAATCATTATCGCGAAAAAATCGGCGGCTGTGAACTGCGGCCCGATCGGCGCGCCGTACGCGGGCGCGAACCCCTCTATGGAGGGCGCGGCGGGAAGCGCGTTCGCCGCGCCGGGCGTGGAAACCGTCCAGACGAAATGCGCCTCCGGCCCCGCATCGTAATCCGCGCGCGAGAAACTTTTCCCTTCCGGCGCCGCGCCGCGGAATTCCGCGCGGTCGGCAAGCGCGCCGTCCGGCGCGTAAAGCGAGACCGCCCCGTCGGAATTGCGGAGCGTAAGTTTCGTTGCACTCCTCCTTAGGACCAAATATCCCTGCGGCGGGATCTCATATCCATCGAGCGGGAACTGCTTGCCGTTCTCCGTCGCAAGGCGCCATCCGGAAAGATCCTTTGCGGATGCGCCTTTATTAAAAAGTTCGACGAATTCTCCCGCCGCATCGGATCCTGCGGGGTTCGGGAGCCATTCGTTTATAAAAACCACCCGCAGACGGTACCAGCCGGTACATGAAAAAATCCCGAAATTTTTCGGGGTCGGATGGGTATGTAGGTTAGCTACCACACAATGGCTTTACTCCGTCAGCCCCGCCTTCCTCAGCAGCCCATACGAATCCGCGAAGCGGGCATATCCTCGCCACGCCATCAGCAATCGCGCATACGTCGCTTCCGTCATTTCGCCGCTATCCACCATGGTTTTGTAACGGCGTTTCCGTTTCAAGAATCGCTTGACCGTGGATTTCCGCAAACGCCGCGAACCGTTACGCAGCACGTATCCCAAGAAATCGATACCCTTGTCGATCGGCGCGACCTCCGCTTTTTTCGGATGAAACGAAAGTTTGAGCTGGTCAGTGAGGAATGCGCGGATGCGTTCCTGCGTCTCCCGGAGGTGTTTTTTGCCGGATCCGAGAATGAGGAAGTCGTCCATATAGCGGAGGTAATAGCGCTCTTTCAATTCACGCTTCACAAATTGGTCGAGTTCGTTGAGATAGGCGTTTGCAAAGAGCTGCGAAGTGAGATTGCCGATCGGGATACCCTGCGGGTTGCTCTCGACGATCTCGCTGAGGAGCTGACGCGCGCGCTTGTCTGGGATCCTCTTCTCAAGAATGCCGAGCAGTATCCCATGGTCAATATTGTCAAAGAATTTGGAGATGTCGCACTTCAGATAATAGAGGCGCGGCGGCACTTTACTCTCTCTCTCTCTCTCTCTCTCTCTCTCTCTCTCGATCCGCCAGCGACCGAACAAAGTGCTCTAGACGATAGACGGCAGCGTGCGTACCCTTCCCCTTACGACAAGCATAGGAATCATGGATGAAGGCGCGGTCGAGAACTGGTTCGATGATGTTCACCACCGCATGGTGCACCACGCGGTCGCGGAAGGGAGCCGCTTTGATAACGCGCCGCTTGGAATCGGTCACGATAAACTCGCGGTAGCCGCCGTGGCGATAACGACCTTGCATGAGTTCCGCGCGAAGCCGCGAAAGCTGGCCCTCCAGGTCGAAACCGAACTTGAGAACGGCATCGCGGTAACGGCGGCATTTCCGCGCACCGAGATACGCGGCGTGCAAATTTTCGAAGTCGGCGATTCGATCGAAGAAGTCCATGGACGCGGGAATCCTCAGCCTCGCGCCGGAGCATGGCGCAACGGCGCGGGGCACGGATTCATATTTTCCCCTTTTCCCGCGATGCAGCGGGATACCGGAGAAGGAACGCGGACAGTAGTCGCCCTGGCACACGCGCGACATCCGTAGATGTCGCGCTCAGGCCAGTCATGAGATCGCGGTCGTACCGGGCACAGCGAAACCCCACATTGTTGTTCGTATTGCCGGTGTTCCAATTCAGGTTCAACGTGAATGGCCCATCATTCGAGCCATTGTTCCAATTGCCGCTGCGGATGAACGCCCCGTTGTGCAGCCCGCATCCCCACCACAGCATAACTCGACCGTCCTCATCAGTTATGCACAACTTCAGAAGTGCGGCCGAAGCGATTGAGAAGTCCCGCAAGCATCCGCCCGATCTCGTTCATCTTTTCGGCGGCAACGCCGTACTGCCGGATACTCATGAAGCGGAGGTCTTTCGCAAGGCGAATGAGCGTCCGCATCTCGTCAAGCGCAACACTCGCCTGCCTAAGGGTCGCCGCCTTGTCCCGCTCCGCGTTCGCAAGAATAATCTTCTCAATCAGGTCGAGCACCTTGTTCTCGATGCGCTGGCCGAGAATGAACCTTTGGCTTTTAGGAAACTTGGCGACGACGGGATGAAGCCAGAGCAGAAAATCGTATGTTTTCTGGTAAATTACAAGGTCATCGAGCATTTCCGTAAAAAATCAAATTCTTAGGTAGATAGATTTCAGATATCTACAGGGCGGCTACCGGGCACAGCGAAACCCCACATTGTTGTTCGTA
>JAKAUM010000007.1 GCA_021827685.1 bacterium | reverse complement strand
CGAAGCCCGAAGTCCGAGCGATAGCGAGCGGCTGAGGGCTGAGCACAGAGTTTTGGAGTCGCCGGAGTGCAGGCAAAAATACCGAAACTAGGTATATTGTCATTTCCCAAATCGGAGTAAAAGTTCAGATTTGACCGGACATAAATCACATCAGGGTAGTCGTTCCGTAACGACTACCCCAACGACTACCCCTCTGGGTCAGGAATTTTGCTTGAAATGCGTCCGAACGTTATGATACAAACACCACTATTTTCAAGGCAACCTCTTCCTTCCCAGTTTCGTCGAAGGAAGGTAATATAATCCTCATGGATAAAACAACACTGTGGTTCATCGTTGGGTTCGTGGCGCTCGTGGTCATCGTGGTGGCCGTCGCGGGCGCGACGTCCGGCGGCTTCAATACGGGAAGCTCGGCGCCCGCGTTCGTCGCGACCGTCGCCCCTCCGATAGGCCCCGGGGATCACCTGCGCGGCGATGCGACGGCAACCGTGTCGCTCATCGAATACGGCGACTATGAATGTCCCGCATGCGAAGAATACGAGCCGCTCGTCGCCCAGGTGCTGAAGAATTACGGCGGCAGAATCGAATTCGTGTTCCGGAATTTTCCGCTCTACTCGATCCATCCGCTCGCCGGACTCGCGGCGCAGGCGGCCGAGGCGGCGGCCCTGCAGGGGAAGTTTTGGCAGATGCATGACGCGCTCTACGCCCCGTCGAACTGGAACCAATGGACGCAGGCCTCTCCCAGCGACGTAGTGAGCAAATACTTCGACGGGTACGCCTCGTCGCTCGGCCTCGATGTCGCAAAGTTCAACCGCGACATCGGCTCCTCGGCCGTCGCGAACAAAATCCAGTCGGACGTGCAGGGCGGGAACGCGGCCGCCATCGATCACACGCCTACCTTCTTCGTCGACCAGAAGCAGATTCCTAATCCGCAAAACTACGCTGATTTCGCGGCGGCGCTCGATGCGGCGCTCGGATCGTCCGCGGCATCCTCTTCGGCGACGTCAACGCCGACTGCGACGCCTCCCGCCGGATACTGATTATCCGCCGCCCACTCACCCCCGCCCGCCCGCCTGCCGCGGCGAGCCGCCCCGCGGCCGGGCTTGTCGCGTTTTGCTATAATATAGAGGAAGGAAAAAGGTCGAAAATCTCAGCATTTCAACTACCATGCTAGTACAATCATGGGCGAACGTGGTCTCCGCGTCGCTTCAGAACGTATGGTATGAGTTTGCGGGTTTCATCCCGAATCTCGTAGGGGCGATCATAGTCCTTATCATCGGCTTGATCGTGGCGGCCGGCCTCGGCACGCTCGTGGAAAAGATATTCGACGCCCTGCGGCTCGACCGCTTTCTCGAAAAGCTCGGCCTTAAGCCGTACTTCGACCGCGCCGGCTTGCGCCTCCGCGGCGCGTACTTTCTCGGCCGGCTGATTTACTGGTTCATCGCCATCGCGTTCCTGCTTGCGGCGTCGGATACGCTTCAGCTGTACGCGCTCTCCAGCTTTTTGAGCGCGGTTCTGGGGTACCTCCCGAACGTCATTGCGGCGGTCCTCATCATGCTCGCGGCGGTCGTGCTCGCGAATTTCATCCGCCGCATCGTGACGGCCTCCGTCATGAGCGCGAAACTGCACGCGGCCCACTTCCTCGGCACGCTCACCTGGTGGGCGATCGTGGTCTTCGGGCTCCTTGCGGCGCTGACCCAGCTCGACGTTGCGGTTGCAATCATCCAGACAATCGTGACGGGGTTCATCGCGATGCTCGCCCTCGCCGGCGGCCTCGCATTCGGGCTCGGCGGGCGCGACTACGCGTCGCATCTCGTGGGCAAACTGCGCGAGAGGACGGAATCGCGGTAAAAAACAAAGCGGCCCCGTGCATCCCGGAGGGCGCCCAAGGCGGGCGTTTCCGGAGCGCGCGGGGTTGCTTTTGTTTTATTTCTGCGGTACGCTTATCCGCATGTTGGCGATAAAACTCCAGCGGATAGGAAAAAAGCACCAGCCGACCTACCGGCTCGTGGTCGCGGAAAAGCGCTCTAAAATGGCGGCGCCGCCCGTGGAAGATCTCGGCCCCTACAATCCTTTTACGAAGGAATTGAAGGTGAGCGGGGAGCGCGCGGCGTACTGGATCCGCGCGGGCGCCCAGCCGACGCTTACCGCGCACAATCTCCTCGTTTCCCACGGCATCCTTTCCTTGCCGAAGCGCGCGGTGAAAATGAAATCGCCGGAACCGTCCAAGGCGGCCGCCGCGGCGCCGGAGGCGGCGCCCGCGGAACAGCCCGAGGCGGAACCGAAGCAAGAGCCGGGGGCGGAAGCGCCCAAGACGCAGGAACAATAAAGGTCGTCAATCAGAACCGAACCGATGGCGAATCCGATTAGTGCCGATCAGGAATTCCTGGAATACCTCGTGAAGTCCCTCGTAGATCATCCGGACGACGTGAAAGTCGACCGCAAGGTGGATGAATTGGGAGTATTGCTTTCGCTCCGCGTGAACCCCGTGGACATGGGGCAGGTGGTGGGGAGGCAGGGCGCGACCGCGAAGGCGATCCGCTCGCTTCTCCGGATCGTGGGCGTGAAGAACAACGCGCGCGTGAACCTCAAGATAGAGGAACCCGAAGGGGGCTCGCGCGATGCGCGCCGCGAAGGGCCGCGCGCGGAGGAATCGCAGGGGTAGATTAAATCACCATGCTGTCTTACACCGACCTTACCAAGGGCATCCTTTTTATCATGGACGGCGCGCCGTACGAGGTGCTCGAGTCGCATTTCTTGCGCATGCAGCAGCGCAAGGCCGTCGTGCAGACCCGGATCAGGAATCTCATCACGGGAAAGATTCTGGACCGCAATTTCCAGCCGAGCGATTCGTTCGAGGAGGCGGAAATTGCGAAGCGCCCCGCCATTTTCATTTATGCGAGCCGCGGCGAGTGCTGGTTTCACGAGGAAGGAAACCCGCGGAACCGCTTCTCGCTTCCGGCGGAATCTCTCGGCGCGCAGGCGCAGTTCTTAAAGCCGGACACGAAAATCATGACCCTCGTATTCGGCGACAAGGTAATCAAGATGGAATTGCCGGTCAAGATGGATTTCAAGGTGACGGAAGCGCCGCCCGCGATCCGCGGCAATACGGCGCAGGGCGGCACGAAGCAGGTAACGCTCGAAGGCGGCGCGAAGGTGAACGCTCCGCTTTTCGTGAACGAAGGGGACACGGTGCGGATAAATACTGAAACAGGCGAATACGTAGAGCGGGTCTAGCCGCTTTCTTCGAAGCCCGCTAAAAGCCGAGCCGCTCGTTTACGAAGATAAGGCGGACGGACCGGTTGAGATATGCCGGCTCGCCCTTGAGTATCAGAAGTTTATTGAGGGCCGTGCCGGGCGCGCCGGTGCTCTTCATTCTCGCGTCCTCGAGGGGTATGACGTATCCATCCACGCGCGCGAGCGCATGGTCGAGATCCGGAACTATCTTTTGCGTCCCGACGACCCAGATGACATTCGGAGAAGTATAAATGTAGGCCGGAAGCTGGCTTCCGCTGTTTGAGGCGACGACTACCTGGCCGTCTTCCGTAACCGCGTGGACGCTGCCCAGATAGAAATCGGCGAGCACCGATTCGCGGCGGAGGCGGGTTTGCCGTGCGGGATCTTTCTCGGCGACGATGGCGGCTTTCAGGTTGTTCCACGGGTGCGCGCCGGAAGCAAGATGCTCGGTGAAGCCGATCTCGTCGAGCGTGGTCGAAGCTCCGCTCGAGACGCTTGCGCCCGCCGGGATGAGTTCTTTGAGCCGCGCGAGCGCGGATGCCCCATCGGGAACGAGTTCCGCGAGGATGCCATGGGCCGCGAGGGCCTGGATGGTCTTTTGCGTGGATTCCGGGGAGGCGGTTTGCGAGTAGTCCATGATGATGGGCGGTAGTAGGGGAATTTTAGAGCTTGCCTATATTCTGTCAAGCGGCTATGTTGTGAACATGAAGCGAAAGCGCGTTTTTGTCGGCATGTCGGGCGGCGTGGACAGTTCCGTCGCCGCGCTGATCCTAAGAAACGAGGGCTACGAAGTGGCCGGCGTTTTCATGCGCGCGTACAACGTGGACGGATGCGCGGAACGCGACGCGGAGGACGCGCGGCGCGCGGCGGGACGGCTCGATATTCCGTTTTACGTTTGGGATTTTGAGGAGGAATATAAGCGCCGCGTCGTTGATTACATGGTGTCGGGCTACCGCGCGGGAATCACGCCGAACCCCGACGTCATGTGCAACCGCGAGATTAAGTTCGGCCTCTTCCTTGAGCGGGCGCTCGGGGCGGGCGCCGACTTCGTCGCGACCGGGCATTATGCGCGGGTCCGCGGGGGAGGCGGGGTAGACTGCGGCGCAAGCCGGCTTTTCGCGGCCCGTGACGGGAGCAAGGACCAGTCGTATTTCCTCTGGACGCTCGACGCCTCCCGCCTCGCCCGCTGCATTTTTCCGGTCGGCGATTATCTGAAAACCGAAGTGAGGGAGCTCGCGAGGCGGGCGGGCCTGCCCACGGCGGAAAAGAAGGATTCGCAGGGGATATGCTTCCTCGGTGCGGTTTCGCTCGCGGATTTCCTGAAGCAGTACATCCCCGCGCGCCGGGGAGAGCTCCTCACGGTTTCCGGCGAAAAAATCGGCGAGCACGCGGGAGCGGCGTTTTACACGATCGGCCAGCGCCACCTCGCCGCCGATTTCTCGTTTCCGAAAACGGGCGGCGCTGCGGTACGCAAGCCGTGGTACGTCGCGGCGAAGGACGTCGCGGCGAATACGGTGACGCTTGCGGAAGGGAACGCCAACCCCGCGCTTTATAAAAGGGAAATTGACCTTGCGGAAGTGAATTTTATAAGCGGCATTTCCGAGGAGAGAGAAGTGCTCGCGCGCGTGCGCTATCGCGGGCCGCTCGCGCCCGCGCGGCTCTCGCGCGTCCGGGCGGGAAATCCCGCGCCCGCCGCGGCGGGCGCGGGCGGCGCATGGCGCCTTGAATTCGACGCGCCGCAGAAGTTCGTCGCGCCCGGGCAGTCGGCGGTCTTCTACTCCGCGGACGGCGAGGTGCTGGGCGGCGGCATAATCCTTTAAACGGCGTTGCCCGCCGGGAGGTTCGGTGATATTCTGGAGTGGATGAAACAGTCGGAATTGTTCACGAAAGTCGCCCGCGAGGCGCCGAAAGACGAGGTGGCGCTCAACGCGAAACTGCTCGCACGCGGCGGGTTCTCCTATAAGAATTCGGCCGGCGTGTATTCGTATCTCCCGCTCGGGTGGCGGGTGATGAAAAAGATCGAGGGGATTATCCGCGAGGAGATGGATGCGATCGGCGGCCAGGAGATGTTCATGCCCACGCTCCATGACAAGCATTATCTCAAGGCGACCGGGCGGTGGGGGGTGGACGTGGTGTTTAAGGTGAACGATGCCGCGGGGAAGGAGCCGCCGTTCAGCTTGGGCTGGACGCACGAGGAGCCCGTTTCCGAGATCGCGGCGCATTACGTAAGTTCCTATAAGGACCTTCCGTTCGCCGCATACCAGTTCCAGACGAAATTCAGGAACGAGCCGCGGGCGAAGTCAGGGCTCTTGCGCGGGAGGGAATTTTTAATGAAGGATCTCTACAGCTTTCATGCGTCCGAGGGCGATCTTTTTGAATATTATGCGCGGGTTGCGGAGGCCTATAAGAAGATTTTCGCGCGGTGCGGCCTCACGGCCCATTATACGGTCGCAGCCGGCGGCGACTTCACGGTTTCCCATACGCATGAGTTCCAGGTGATCGCGCCCGCCGGCGAGGATACGATTTACCTGTGCGGGAAGTGCGGGTACGCGGAGAACAAGGAGATATCGAAATTGGAGGACGGCGCGGCATGCCCGCAATGCGGCGGCCCGGTCGGGGCAAAGCAGGCAATCGAAGTCGGCAATATTTTCCCCTTGGGCACGAAATACTCGGAAGCGTTCAACCTCAGGTTCGCCGACGAGCGCGGGGAGAAAAAGTACGTCGCCATGGGATCGTACGGAATCGGCGTGAGCCGCGTGATGGCGACGATCGTGGAGGTCTCGAACGACCAAAACGGCATCATCTGGCCCGAGTCGGTGGCGCCCTTCCGCGCCCATCTGCTCGCGCTTCCGGGCGCCGACGGCGCGGGCGCGTACGCCGCTTTACAAAAGGAAGGCGTTGAAGTACTTTATGACGACAGGGAACTCTCGGCGGGCGAAAAATTCGCCGAAGCGGATCTCGTGGGCATCCCGTGGCGCATCGTCGCGAGCCCGAAGCTCGGCGGCGATACGGTGGAGGTCAAGCGGCGCGGAAAGGCGGGCGCCGGCCGGCCGGCCTCGCTGAGCGAAGCGATCGCACTTGTAAAAACGGGCAAAGAATCATAGCGCATGGCGTTTTTCAATAATATTTTCAAAGACATCGGCATCGACCTTGGCACGGCGAATTCTCTCATCTATCTGAAGGGCAAGGGCATTGTCGTAAACGAGCCGTCGGTCGCGGCCATCAATATGAAAACGAACCACATCCTCGCAGTGGGCGAGGATGCGAAACGGATGCTGGGCCGCACGCCGGCTCATATCAACGTGGTGCGGCCGCTCGTGAACGGAGTCATATCCGATTTTGAAATGACGGAGGAGATGCTGCGCCATCTCCTGCGGCGGCCGCAGGCGAACGCCGTCTCTTCCTACCGCCGCGCCGTGCTTGCCATTCCGAACAATCTCACCGAAGTGGAGCGGAAATCGGCGGAAGACGCCGCCCTGAATGCCGGCTGCGCCAAGGTATACCTCGTGGAATCTCCCGCCGCCGCGGCGCTCGGCGCGGGGCTCCCGATTACGGCGCCGGCGGCGAACCTCATCGTGGACATCGGCGGCGGAACGACCGATATCGCGGTGATCGCGATGGGCGGCACGGTCGTGTCGCGGACGCTGAAGATCGCGGGGGACAGGTTCAACGAGGATATCATGCGGTTCGTGCGCGACGAGTTCCATCTCGCGATCGGCGAGCCGACGGCGGAGTTCGCGAAGATTTCCGTAGGGTCGGCGACCCCCATCGACGAGCGGCTCGAAGTGCCCATCCGCGGCCGCGATATGACGACCGGCCTCCCGCGCGAGGTCGGCATGCGGAACAACCACGCCCGCCTCGCGCTCGGCAAGTCCCTCCGCACGATCATCGATTCCGTACACGAAGTGATCGAGGAAACGCCGCCGGAGCTTGCGGGCGACGTGCTCGTGAACGGCATTACCCTTTGCGGCGGCGGGGCGCTCCTCCGCGGCTTCGCCGAACTGCTTGAAAAAGAAACCGGCGTGCCGGTGCGGATTGCGGATGATCCTCTGACCTGCGTCGCCCGCGGGCTCGGGCAGGTGGTGGACGATTTCGAGGCACACCGCGAATTGATGGGCGACCCGCTGAAGCCGCTCGCAGTCAACTTATGATCCGTGAGGAAGCGTGAACGCCAGGTATTCATCGCCGCCGCGCTGGCATTCCTCCTCCTCGCCGTTTTCGAGCCGTCCTACGGATGGCGCATCCGGCAGTGGCTTTCCGCCGGTGCGGTTGCCGATCAGGATGCCGCCCGCGCCGCGGGCGCGGGCGGCGCCTCCGCGGCGAGCGCCGCGGCGCTCGCCGCGGAGAACGAATCGCTGAAAGCGGAGCTCGCGGTGCTCCAGGGCGTGGCCGCGGAACTGCCGCAGGGCTCTCCGAGCGGCACTCTCGCACTCGTGTATTCGCAGTATCCGTTTAACTTTAAAAGCGAGCTTCTCGTAAGCGCCGGCGCGGACGAAGGCGTCGCGGCGGGGGATGCGGCCACTTTCCACGGCGTTCTCGTGGGGACGGTGCGCCGGGTCTTCCCGCACGAAGCGCTCGTCATGACGGTATTCGACGACGGATTCAGGATGGCCGCGCGGATAGGGAAATCCGGATACGATACCCTGCTTTCGGGAGGCGCATCGCCGCGCGCGGAATCGATCGTAAAGGGCGCAGCCGTCGCTCCCGGCGACATCGTCTATTCCGCCGCTCCCGGCATTCCTTACGGAATGCCGATTGCCATCGTCCAGGCGACGGACACCTCGCCGGACGGCCTTTTCGAAGAAGCGTCCCTCGGGTTTGCATACGATATAAACGCCATCAGGTCGGTCGTGATCATGCGCGAATGACGCCATGCTGAAGTTCTTTGCGGGATTTTTCATCCTCCTCGCCGCGTTCCTTCTCCAGTTCCTCTTTGCGTCGGCGGGCATAGCCGCGAACCTTTCCTTCGCGGCGCTCATCTCGTTCGCATTCGTCTTCGAATTTTGGGAGCTCCTCGTTTTTGCGGCGGCGGCGGCATTCATCATCAACTGGCAGCCGGCGATAAGCCCCGCCCTCGCCGCTTACGCGCTTTTCCCGCTCGCGGCGCATTTCCTGCGGCGTTTCGTCCGCTGGGCAGGATGGCTCGCGAATGCCGCGGCGATTCTCGCGGGCTTTCTTCTGCTCGCGCTCGCAATATCGCCCGGCGCGCTCGCCGCGCACGAAGGATCTTTCCTGGTCGACCTTGCGGCAGGGGAGATTTTCGGCGCACTGGCATTCCTCTCGCTTTCCCGGACTACCCGCGCGCGCGGCGCGCTCTTTGAGGCATGAAAAAGCGCCATTACGAAGAGCTCGCGTTCGAAGATTCGCTGAATGACGACTGGAGCCACGATCTTTCCGCGGCGGAAGTCCCGCTCGGCAACCGACCGCTCGTCTATCTTGGCATCGCCGCCGCCGCCGCCGCGCTCGCCGTTGCCGGGCAGGTCATCTATCTGAATGCGAACGGCGCTTATTACCGCGCCCGCGCCGCGGACAACATCGCGCAATATACGGAAATCCCCGCCCCGCGCGGCGTAATCTACGATTCGGAGGGCGACGTGCTCGCGGAGAGCAAGGCCGCGTTCGCGGCGGCGCTCAATGTAAACGCGTACGTACGGGCGTCGCCCGGGCTCCAGGCGGCGACTGCGGCGACGCTCTCGCGCACCTTCGGCATTTCCTCCGCGGACCTCGCATCGCGGGTTTCCGCCGCGGCCGCCGCGGACTTTGCGACGCCGGTCGTCATTGCGGACAACCTGTCTCCTTCCGAACTCGTGGCGCTCCAGGCGGCGGATCTTCCGACAATCGCGATTGAAAGGGATTTCGTCCGCTCCTATCCGATGGGGCCGGTCTTTTCGTCCGTTGTCGGCTATACCGGCCGCGTGACGGCGGCAGACCTTGCGGCGCATCCGTCGCTCACCGCAAGCGATTTCGTCGGCAAGGCGGGCATCGAGGCGTTCTACGACCGCACGCTCCGCGGCACGCCCGGGATCGACATGCATTACGAAAACGCTTTCGGCAAAATCCTTGCCGAAGGAAAGCAAACCGCCCCCCAGGCGGGCGGCGCCATCCATCTCACGATCGACGGCGGATTGCAGGAGGAGCTCTATACCGCGGTGAAACAGGGATTGGCGTCCCTCGGCCGCAAGGTGGGCCTCGGGCTCGCGATGGATCCCCGAACCGGAAAGATACTCGCGCTTGTGAACCTGCCCGGATACGACAACAACGCTTTTTCCCAGTCAGGCGCGGCCGCCGCCACGGAAATCGGAAATCTGCTTACCTCGCCCGAGAGGCCGCTCTTCAACCGCATCGTGAACGGGGTCTATAACCCCGGTTCCACGATCAAGCCGGTCGACGCGGTGGGCGCGCTCGCGGACGGGGTCGTAACCCCTCAGCGGACCATGTTTTCCCCCGGCTATCTTCTCGTACCCGACCCTTACAATTCTTCGACGCCGACGCGCTATGCCGACTGGCGCTATCAGGGCACCGTGGATCTCGCCTCGGCGCTCGCCCAGTCCTCGGACGTGTATTTTTACATCGTGGGCGGCGGCTCTCCTCCGAGGACTACGCCGCTTTTGAACGATCCGCGGGATTACGGCGTAAACGGGCTCGGTCCGGCGGGCCTTGATAAATGGTGGCAAACGTTCGGCCTCGGCAAACCGACCGGCATCGATCTTCCCGACGAGGCGGCCGGGTTCCTCCCGACGCCCGCGTGGAAAAAACAGCGCGAAGGAAAGCCGTGGCTCCTCGGCGACACTTATAATGTGGCGATCGGCCAGGGGAGCTTAACGCTCACGCCGCTCCAGATCCTCGATTACATTTCCGCGATTGCGAACGGCGGGACGATCTGGCGGCCGTATCTCAATGCCGATTCCACGCCCGCGGTGAATGAAAATCTTCTGCAGTATGCGCAGGAGATCAAGGCGGTCCAGCAGGGGATGGTGGAAGGGGTTTCTTCGCCCCTCGGCACTTCGTACACCCTCCACAATCTTCCGTTGTCCGTCTGCGCGAAGACGGGCAGCGCGCAGGTAAAATTCAACACCGAGGAAAACGCCCTCTTCGTCGGTTACGCGCCGTGCGACAATCCGAAAATCGCGCTCCTCATCCTCATCGAGAACTCGAAGCAGGGCAGTTTGAACGCGGTGCCGATAGCGGGAAAGGTCCTCAATTGGTATTATTGGAACAGGATTGCGGCGAGCCCCGCATCAAGCACCGCGCCCGCCAATCCGAACCATCCATAGCATTCCCATGAGCGAACTCCGTCAAAACCCCGCGTCCGGCGATTGGGTGATTATTGCGCCCGAGCGCCACCCGCGCCCGCATCCTTTGCGCCGCGAGGACGGCCCGCGGACGCCGGCGCCCAAAGCCGGCTGTCCCTTCGAAGACCTGAAAAAAAGCGGCAACTGGCCGCTCGTGCGCGCGCGGCCGTCCGCCGGAAAGTGGCGCATCGCCGTTTTTCAGAACAAATATCCCGCGCTCGCCCGCGGAGGCGGCGCTTGCGCCGAGCCTTTCCGCCACGGCATTTACCGCGGGCGTACCGGCGTCGGCGCGCACGAAATCGTCGTGACGCGGGACCACCGCAAGAATTTCGCCGCGCTCGCGCCCGCCGCCGCGCACGAGGTATTCGAAGTTTTCCGGGAGCGGATCCGCGCGTTTGCGGAAGATCCGTGCCTCGCCTACGCGGTGCCTTTTATGAACTGGGGGCCGAAAGCGGGCGCGTCGCTTTGGCACCCGCATTACCAGATCATCGCGAGCCCGATAATCCCGCCGCATAGCGCGCGTTCCCTGCGCGGCGCCGCAGAATACTGGAATGCGCGCCGCCGCTGCGTGCGTTGCGAAATGATAAGAGAAGAGCGCGCGGAGGGCGCGCGGATGATCGCGGAAAACGCCCATGCCGTTGCGTTCGCGCCCTATGCCTCGAAAGTGCCGTTTGAGGCGATGATCATCCCGAAAAAACACCAGCCGTATTTCTATAAGACGCCCTCCGCCGCGCTCCGCGGCGCGGCGGAGCTTGTCCAGTCCGTGATGCGGTGGCTCAAGGCGCGCGCGGGCGATCCCGATCTCAATTTTTTCGTGCATGAGGCGCCAATCGACGGCGGAAGGCACGGCTACCATCACTGGCACGTGGAAATACTTCCGCGACTTTCCGTTCCCGCCGGCGCGGAATTCTCCACGGGCATTTTCATCGATGCCCTTCCTCCCGAAACGGCCGCGGCGATCCTGCGCGGCGCAAAAAAGCATGTGGCATAAGGTCATCCGCGCGCGGGCGGTGAGCGCGATGTCTGCCGCCGCGCTCGCGCTCGCGCTGGGTGGGGGGCTTTGGGCGTGCTTTGCCCTGCGCCGGGCGGCGTCCGCCGCCGCGGGAGGGATGCCGTTCGTGCTTCACTGGAACGATCTTGCGGGCATCACCTCGCTTGGCGGATTCGGCGCGGTCGTCTTCATGGTCGTCTTTGGTACGGCGGCCTCGCTTCTTAACTTCGCGATCGCGGTCGAACTCGACGCCCGCGACCGTTTCCTCGGCAAAATCACCGCCGCCGCCACCCTCGCGTTCGCCGTATTGCTTTTCATCGCCTTTGTTGCTATCATAAACGTCAATTGAACCGGCATGGCAAAGGACTTCGCGATAATAGAAACGGGCGGCAAGCAATATAAGGTATCTTCCGGCGACACGCTCATCGTGGAAAAACTCGCGGCCGACGCGGGCGGTTCAGTCGTATTCGACAAGGTGCTCCTGCGCGCCTCGGGCGGCAACGTCGAAATCGGCGCGCCGTATCTCGCGGGCGCGAAAGTAGAGGCGAAAATCGAGGCTGCGGTGCGCGGCAAAAAGAAAATCGTCTTTAAATACCACTCTAAAACGCGCTACCGCAAGAAGAAGGGCCACCGCCAGCCCTACTCGCAGATTTCCGTATTATAGTTTCCGGCGGAGGTCATCGTATCGTGAATACCGCGGCGCCCGGCGGAATCGTGCCGGCTTGGTCCGGCAGGAGGTAGTGGACGTTTTTTGCCGCCTGGCCTGACGGAGTAAAGGTGCGAGTGATGAACATCGTGGTTTCCGCGGGCATGGGGATGCCGTTTACGGGAACGCCGCCCGCCTGCACCACGACGTATTTGGGCACGCGTGCCGGAAGGGCGTTGATTTCCTGTCCGATCTCAACATAGTTTTCGGCGAAGGCGCCGGGCACGTTGGGATTGCGGGCCCAGACGACGAAGTACTGCGCCCAGCCGCCAAGCGCGACGGTGGCGGCGAAAATGGCGGCCACGGCGTAAGCGGCGCCGCGGTGGCGGCTTTTTATAAGGCGATAGAGGGCGGCGCCCCCCGCCGCGGCGAAAATGAGCGCGGGCGGAAGCATAAGGATGGAGCGCAGGGCGTGCGGGATCGATTCATTGGACAGCGCGGCGGGCAGGAGCGCGAGGAGGAACCATGCGAAGGACAGCGCGAGCGGGAACGCGGGAAACATGAAAAAGTTTTTCCAGCCCCGTGCGGGTTCTCCGGGCATGGATTCGCCGGCCGCGGGCTTTGCGTCCGATCCTTCGCGGCGCGAACGGAAAAGCGAAAATATTGCGGCCGCGATGCCGACAAGGAAGAGGATGCCGACCGGGAAGAAAAGCTCCGGCGCGCCGCTTATGTTCTGCCGCCAGTTGGAATCGCCGCGCCAATTGAACATGAGGAGCTCTTTCCCGGCATTCACGGCAAACTGCACGAGCGGGTTATGCGCGGTCGCCACGGAGATTTCTGCAGTGCGGCCGAAGAAATCGGCGGGGTGGCGCGCGAAATACCATCCGATCGGCGCGGCGGCCACGAATGCGGCGGCGATGAAGATCGCCGTGCGGCGGAAGAAGTGCGGCGAGCGGTGCTTGCCGCGCGCGAAATAGGGGATGAATACGAGGAAAAGAAGCGGGGTGATTCGGTAGGCGATATAAGAATAAAAGCCGAGGCCGTAGACGGCGCCCGCGAGGGCGGCGTACCATCCGGCCGCGCGTTCCCGCGCGGCCGGCGCGCGGACGGCTTTAAGGAAGAGCCAGAGCGCCCAAATAAGGAACATCGGCGCAAGGATCGCGCGGAAGCCGATGCGCGACAAGTCGACGGCCCAGAACGAGGTGGCGAAAAAGAAAGACGCGAGAAGCCCCATCCCGTCGCCCAGCAGTTCCGAAACGAGGAAATAGAGTCCTAGGACGGCGAGGATCCCCGCGATCGCGGCAGGCAGGCGCACGACCCATGGATCGTGGGGCGCGTGGAACAGCTGGAATTCGAGGCCGATGAGGTTCATATAGAGCCCTTCGCGGCCGTTGTTGTTCGGATAAAATACGCGGTAATGGCCGGTTGCCGCGGCTACCGAGGCGTCATTGCCGTTGATCGCCTCGTCCGGATAGAGGCCGGGCGGCGTCGAAGAAAGATGGTAGCAGCGGAGGAAGGTTGCTATAATAAGGACGAGTGCGAGAAGGAGATACTTCGTTCGCCGATTCATTATCTAAATTATATCAAACGAACCATGGCGGAAGAACGGAAGGCATCTTTCGAGAAAGTGCTGGAGGGCGATCTCGCGCGGCTTGCGGAAGAAGTGCGCGCCCAGCGCGCGCGGCCGGAGATGAAAAACGCGCCGGAAGAAGACCTTTTAAAGGAGGCAATCCGCGCGTTTCCCGAAGCCGCGGATGCGCGGGAAGCGGCGCCCGGCGCCGTACCGCCGTCCTCCGCACGGCCTTCGCCGTCCGCGCAGAGTCCGCTTCCCGCCTACGCGCAGGACGCGCCCGCGGAAACGAAGCTTGAAATAGAATACCTCCTTGACGTCGCCCTGCGGCAGGGGCTCGGGAAGGCGCTCGGCGAATCGAAAAAATCCCCCTATTTCATCCAGGACGCGTTCCACGACGCGCTTGCGGGACGGCTGTATCCGGAGCTCCAAAAGCGCGGAGTCGTGAAATAGCATATGGCGGCATTTTATATCCTGCTGGGCTTCATCGGCGCTTCGATCGCGGGCGTTATCGTCTATTTCGCCGCGCGCGCGGCTGTCCGCCGCCGCATCGCGGATTCGCTTTCCATGGCGGTTTTTTTAATCAGGATTCCCCGCGCCTCGCCGGGCGGAAAAGGGCCGGAAAGCGCCGAGCACGGGGATTTTAAATCGGAACTCGCGCACTTCGAACAGTTTCTCGGGAGCATGGCGGCGATCAAAAAGCCGTTTTCTTTCGAGGTGGCCGTGCCGCACGTAGGCGAGGAAATCCATTTCTACCTTTCCGTACCGAAGCGTTCTTCCGAAGTGGTGGCGAAGCAGATTCAAGGGCTCTGGAACGGGGCATCGGTGGATGCGGTGGCGGACGATTATAATATTTTCAACATGAACGGCGCCGCCGCCGCCGCGTCCGTGAAGCAGAAGGAAAACTACGCGCTTCCCGTCCGCACGTACGCGGAGCTTGGCATCGATTCCTTCGAATCGATCATCGGCGCGTTTGCGAAAATCAACGAGGTCGGCGAAGGCGCCGCGCTCCAGGTGGTCCTCAAGCCCGCGCCGGCGGGCGCGAAAAAGGAGATCCGGAGCTATGTCGAGCGCCTGAAAAAAGGAGAGCCGCTCAAGAAGGTTTTCGGCGGCATTTTCTCCGGCTCCGTGGCCGGTTCGCTCGCGGGCGCGGCGGAGGTTTTTAATCCGAAATCAAAAGAGGACCAGGCAAAGGAGAAATCCGAACGCGTGGTGGACGAAGAAGCCGTAAAAGCGCTCCAGGCGAAGATCACAAAGCCGCTTTTTCTCGTAAACGTCCGCCTGGTCGCTTCCGCCGCGTCGCCATTCCAGGCGGATGATATCCTTGACGGGCTCGCGGCGGGCTTCAGCCAGTTCGGGAGTCCCGTGAGGAATGATTTCCGCATTATGAAGCCGCGCAATCCCGCGGACCTCGTCCGCCAGTACATCTACCGCGAATTCGACGGCGGGCAGGCCATGACGCTTTCCACCGAGGAAATCGCGAGCTTCTACCACCTGCCGATCGCGTCCACTGAAACGCCGCGCGTGAAATGGCTGAAATCGAAGGAGGCGCCCCCGCCCGACAATATGCCGAGGGCGGGCACGCTCCTCGGCGAGAGCGTTTTCCGCGGACAGGCGAAGCCCGCGTACCTCACGGACGAAGACCGCCGACGGCATCTTTACGTCATCGGGCAGACCGGCACCGGAAAATCAACGGAGCTCGGCAATCTGGTCATCGAGGACATCATGGCGGGGAAGGGCGTCGCAATCATCGATCCGCACGGCGATCTCGTGGAGAACGCCCTCGGATTCGTCCCGCCGTCGCGCATCGACGACGTGATCTATTTCGACCCGGGCGATCTCGCGCGGCCCCTCGGCCTCAATATGCTCGATTACAATTTCGACCGGCCGGAGGAAAAGACATTCATCGTGAACGAGATGCAGGGCATTTTCAACAAGCTGTTTTCGCAGGAGACGATGGGGCCGATGTTCGAACAGTACATGCGGAACGCCCTTTTGCTCCTCATGGAGGATATGCCGAACGAGCCCGCGACGCTCGTGGAGGTTCCGCGCATTTTTACCGACGCCGAGTACCGCCTGCGCAAGCTCGAGCGCATTGACAATCCGGTCGTGACCGATTTCTGGCAGAAAGAGGCAGCCAAGGCGAGCGGCGACGCCTCGCTCGCGAACATGGCGCCGTACATCACTTCGAAATTCAATAATTTCATATCCAACGACTACGTGCGCCCGATCATCGGCCAGCCGAAGTCCGCGTTCAGCTTCCGCGACGCGATGGATTCCGGCAAAATCCTCCTTATCAACCTCTCAAAGGGGAAAATCGGCGACATCAACGCCGGCCTCCTCGGCATGGTTTTCACGGGGAAGCTTCTCATGGCCGCGCTCTCCCGCATCGACGTCGCGGACACGCAGGCTCGGCGCGACTTCAACCTCTATATCGACGAATTCCAGAATTTCACGACCGATTCCATCGGGACGATACTCTCCGAGGCGCGCAAGTACCGCCTGAATCTCACGATGGCGCACCAGTTCATAGGCCAGCTCACGGACAAGATTAAAGACGCCGTTTTCGGGAACGTGGGATCCATGCTCGTGTTCCGCGTGGGCGTGCAGGATGCCGAGTTCCTCGTGAAGCAGTTCGCGCCGGTATTCGACGAGAACGACCTTGTGAACATCGACAACTTGAACGCGTTCGCGAAGATTCTCATAAACGGCGAGCCGCGCCGGCCGTTCAACCTTCGCATAGGGACGACCTCCTGGGGCGGCGGCAACCGCGCGTTCGCGGCGGAGCTCAAGGAGTATTCGCGCATAAAGTACGGCGCGGATCGGCAGGAGATCGAGGAGGGAATATACCTGCGCCTCAGGGAATAACGTTTCCAAACCGCATGGCCATTGCGTTCCTTAGAAAAGCGCGCGCGGGAGACGTCCGGGGGACGGCGCTTTTGCGGCTCGATTTCAACGCCGAAGACGACTGGCGGATGCGCGCCGCGCTTCCCACCGTGAGGTTCCTCCTGGATGCATCCTGCCGCATCGTCATCGTGAGCCACCGCGGGCGTCCTGCGGGCGTCCGGATTGCGGACGGCGCGCCGCGCGGCTTCGATAAAAAACTCAGCTTGCGGAAGGATGCGGCGCGGCTCCGCAAGCTCCTTCGGCGCAAAGTGGCGTTCGTGGACCACTTCCGGTTTCCCGAGATAAAGAAGCGGGTTGCCGCCGCGCCCGCCGGATCAATCTTTCTGCTCGAAAATCTGAGGTTTCTTCCGGGCGAGGAGGCGGACGATCCCGCCCTCGCGCGCGCGCTCGCGTCGCTCGCGGACTTCTACGTGAACGACGCGTTCGCAGTATCGCACCGCGCGAACGCGTCGGTTACCGCCGTCGCGAAACTTCTTCCGTCGTACGCCGGCCTTGAACTCGAAAAGGAAATTAGATGCCTTTCGCGCGTGATGCGCGCCCCGAGGCGCCCGCTTGCGGTCGTGATCGGCGGCGCGAAAGCGGCCGACAAGCTCGGCGTCATAAAATATTTCGAAAGGCGGGCGGACGAGTTCCTACTCGGCGGCGGTTCGGCGAACACGGTGCTCGCCATGCGCGGCATGGACGTAAAGCGTTCCGCGCGCGACACGGATCCGAAAGACCTTGCGCTCCTGCGCCGCGCCGCGTATTCGCGCAAAGTCCTCTTGCCGTCGGATTTCGCATGGAGCGGAGGGCGGATCCTGGACATCGGCCCGAAAACCGCCCGCGCATTCGCGGAAAAAATCGCCGCGGCGCGCACGATTTTCTGGAGCGGCCCGCTCGGTTTCATCGAAAAGAAGCGTTTTACGAAGGGGAGCTTGGCCGTGGCGCGCGCGGTCGCGCGGAATCGGCGGGCGTTTTCCGTGACGGGCGGAGGCGAGACGGTGATGTTCCTCAAAAAGTACAAGCTTGATGCGAAATTCAGTTTTGTCTCGACGGGCGGCGGCGCGATGCTCGATTTCCTCGCGGGGAAAAAGTTGCCCGGAATAGAGGTCTTGCGGTAAAATCCTCCTTGCGCCCGGCGGAAGCGCGGGCGCGGAGCGCGCATTATGAAATACGACGTTTATTATCATAACGATTTCGACGGGAGGGCGAGCGCGGCAATCATGCTGGCGTTCCTGCGCGGGCGCGGCGACGACATTGCGCGCTTTTTTCCCATGACCTACGGCTACGAACGGGAATGGCTTAAGGAAGACCTCGCGAAAAAAGGGAACCCCGCCATCGTGGTCGATTTTACCTACCATCCGGGCGCCGCATGGTGGTTCGATCATCACGCCACGGGGTTCAAGAAGGCCGCATGGGCGAAGGCGTTCCGCCCCGACCGCCAGCATCGGCTCGATCCCCGCTACGAGTCATGCGCGCATTTCGTCTACGATTCGCTGAGGAAAGAATTCGCATGGAAGCCGCCGAAGCACTTTGCAGAACTCGTGAAGCGGCTCGACGCGATCGACGGCGCGAATTTCCGTTCGGCGAAGAGCACCGTTGAAATGCGCGAGCCGTTCCTTCTTATCAACGCCTTTATCGAAGCCAGGCGGCATACGAGAGCGGAAGACCGACGCATCATCCGCCTGCTCGCCGAACGCCCGCTCGCGTCCGTGGCGCGCGCGCCGGAGATCGCGGGGCCGCTCCGGGAATTGAAGAAAAAGGTGAAAAAGAGCTTGGACTTCCAGAAAAAGAACTTGCGCATGGAGGGCCGGCTTACGTTCATCGACCTCACGGGCGACCCGTTGAACGGGCTTCTTCGCTATTTCCCGTTTTTTCTCCATCCGAAGGCCGTCTATGGCGCGCGCTTGAAGCACCGCGGAAGCTTCTGGTATCTCGGCATCGGCGCGAACCCATGGCGCCGGAAAGAAAACCGGTTCGACCTCGGTTCCGTCATGCGGCGCTACGGCGGCGGAGGGCACAAGGACGTCGCCGCGGGAGAATTTTCGACGAAGCAGGAGGCGGAATCGGCATTCCGCAAGATCGCCGCCCTGCTCAACGGATAATCCGGACCAATGGCTCCGCAACGGAAAAAATATTACGCGTATTTCGTGCCGGCCGAAAACCGCCGCGGCATTGCCGACGAATGGGCGGAATGCGAGCGCGCGGTTTCCGGAAAGCCGGGCGCGCGGTACCGGGCGTTCTCCGCGAGGGATGAAGCCGCGCGGTGGCTCGCCCGCGGGGCCATGTACGAGGCAAAGCCGCGCGGGACTCCGCCCGAGCTCGAGACGGGAATATATTTCGACGCGGGGACGGGAAGGGGCGAAGGCGTGGAGGTGAGCGTGACCGACGAAAAAGGAAAAAATCTGCTTCACAAAGCGATTTCAAAAAAACAGCTGAACCGCTACGGGAAGCAGCTCCTTGCGGATTCCTCCGCCACGAACAACTACGGCGAGCTTCTTGCGCTCAAATACGCGCTCGCCGCGGCAAAGAAGCTGAAAACAAAAAAAATATTCGGCGACAGCCGGCTCGTGGTTGAATATTGGTCGCGATGGAGGATCAAAAAGAAGGAGCTTCCCGCGGCGACCGTGTCGCTCGCGGAAGAGGTCTCGCGCCTGCGCGAGGAATTTGAAAATAAATTCGGCGGGATTGTGGCGCGCATCAATGGCGCGCACAATCCCGCCGATCTAGGGTTCCATCGCCGCTAGGCGCCGCCCGCGGCAGGTTCCCTCGGCTTGCCCTCCGCCGGTCGCCGCGCTTTCGCGCGGCGCCGGCCGTTCTTCGGTCTACGGCGCATCCTCAGCCGCACGGTGAGCGGGCTGGGACGGTCCTCTTCGGGAGCTTCCACGAAAGGGTGCCCTTCGGGAAGCTCTTCGGTCGTCTCTGTCATCCACGTTCCCTCCTTAGGAACTGAGCTTTATTATGGACGAACTGGAAAATTTGCAAAGGGTGTGTATAATTATTTTCGGCAATCCAGACGGCCGCCCGCCGCCGCGCAAGCGGCAGGACGGGAGGAAAGTCCGGACACCCTCCGAAGTGGTTTGCAAAAGCCGCATCGGATAAAAAGGCAGCGGCTAACGGCCGCACGGCGCAAGCCGAGAGGTGCGATCAGTGACGCTCGTGCCCGAAAGGGTGCGGGGAGCCCTATCCCAAGCTAGACGGCTCAATTCCGCCATAGGGACAAGAAAGCGGAAGTGAAACGGCTAAATCCTTGCCGGGTGCAAGGCCGCGCCCCGCCGGTTATCGGCGGGGAGTGCCGCACGAGCCCGCGAGCAATCAAGGGCCCAGATGAATGGCCGTCCCCATCGGCGCTCCGCGAAAGCGGTCCGCCGTAAGCGACAGAATCCGGCTTACGGATTGCCAAATTTTCATAAAACTCCGTCGAAAGACGGGGTTTTATGTTTTTGGAGGGATAAAAGGCGATTATACCTGGTTCTTCTCCAGACGCTCCGAGACGTTCGTTTTGCGGAGGAAGAAGAGGGCGACGGCGGTAATGATCGTCACAGTGAGGGAGAACTGGAACAGGCCGAGGCCCGCGAGTATGCCGATTGCGGCGGTCATCCAAACGAGCGCGGCCGTCGTGAGGCCGTGCGACCGGTCGCCGGTTTTGATGATGAGGCCGGCGCCCAGGAATCCTATGCCCACGACGACGTTCGCGATGACGGCAAGGAATCCGCTGTTGCGGGCGATGATATCGGGAAGGTCGGCCGCGGCGGGGGCGACCAGATAGGGGAGAATGATGCCGACCATGGCGAAGAGCGCCGCGCCGCCCGCGACGAGCATCTCCGTACGCACGCCGGCTTCCTTGCCGGCGAGTTCCCGCTCCACGCCGAGGATTATGCCGAGGACGAGCGCCACCGCAAAGCGCGCGAGCATTTGTTCAAATGTAAGCATTAGGATAATATTAACATACTATGAGGGTCGCGGTCGCTGAAATTATAAAAAAGGAGGGGGAAGAAGTGGAGCTTTTCGGCTGGGTGCACGCGCGCCGCGACCACGGCAAGCTGGCGTTCATCGATCTCCGCGACCGGAGCGGCATTGTCCAAGTCGTGTTCGGCCCATCCGCAGGCGGCGGGGCTGCCGGCGGCGACCCTTCGGTCCTGCGCCTTGAATATGTCATCCGCGTAAAAGGGAAGGTGAAAAGGCGGCCGCCGGCCATGGTGAACAAGGACATCCCGACGGGCGAATACGAGGTGGATGCAAAGGAGCTCGAGATCGTGAGCCAGGCAGAACCCTTGCCGTTCCCGGTGGACACCGCGGGGTACGAGATAAACGAGGAGCTTCGCTTAAAGTATCGCTATCTCGACCTTCGGCGCGAGCGGCTTGTAAAAGGCCTGGAGTTCCGCCACCGCGTCGTGAAATTCATCCGCGACTACCTTGACGAACGCGGGTTCCTCGAGATCGAAACCCCCGACCTGACAAGGTCTACGCCGGAGGGGGCACGCGACTATCTCGTCCCGTCGCGCATAAAAACGGGCAGCTTCTATGCCCTTCCGCAGTCGCCACAGCAATACAAGCAGCTTCTCATGGTAGCGGGAATTGAAAAATATTTTCAGATTGCGCGCTGTTTCCGCGACGAGGACGCGCGCGGCGACCGCCAACCGGAATTCACCCAGCTCGATATGGAGATGAGCTTCGCGGAGCAGGAGGACCTTATTAAGCTCAACGAAGAACTTTTGATCGCGCTCGTGAATGCGGTTGCTCCCGGAAAAAGGATACAGGAAATCCCGTTCCCGCGGCTTTCCTACGCCGATGCCATGAAAGAATACGGTACCGACCGACCCGATTTGCGCAAAGACAAGGACGACAAGGATCTTCTGGCGTTTTGCTGGGTTGTGGACTTTCCCTTTTTTGAAAAAACGGAAAATGGAGGATGGACGTTCACGCATAATCCCTTTTCCGCCCCGAAGCCGGAGCATATGGACGATTTTCTTGCGAAGCGGAATATCGGCGGGATCCTCACGACGCAATACGACGTAGTAATGAACGGTCTCGAAATCGGCGGCGGCAGTATCCGCAACCACCGCGCAGAGGCGCTCAAGGCCGCATTCGAAATCATGGGATTCGCGGAAGAACGGATCCGTGCGAGCTTCGGACATATGCTTGAGGCGTTGGCCTACGGCGCGCCGCCGCATGGCGGAATCGCCTGGGGCCTCGACCGGCTCGTTTCGCTCCTCGCAGGCGAGCCGAACATCCGCGAGGTCATCGCATTCCCGAAAACCGGCGACGGCCGCGATCCGATGATGGGGTCGCCCGCGGAGGTGGACAAAAGCCAGCTGGATGAATTAGGATTGGAGGTAAAGAAAATAAAAAAATAATATGAACGACACTAAGCACCCGAAGGAAGAGCGGACGTTCGTAATGATAAAGCCGGATGGCGTGCGGAAGGGCTTGACGGGGGAGATCATCAGGCGGTTCGAACAGCGCGATTTGAAGATCGTGGCGATTGACATGTTCATGCCGACGCGCGAGCAGATAAGCAGCCACTATCCGAAGGATGAAGCATGGCGGCGCCGGCTCGGCCAAAAGTCCATTACGACGTACGAGAAATACGGCGTGGATCCGGCGGAAAAGCTTGGCACGAAAGACGAGCTCGAAATAGGCAATATGGTCCGCGAATGGCTCATCGACTATATGACTTCGGCGCCGCTCGTGAAGATGGTGGTGCAGGGCCTGCACGCCGTGGACGTGGTGCGGAAAATCGCGGGGCCGACCCTGCCCTATAAGGCGGAAGTGGGCACCATCCGCGGCGACTATTCCATCGACTCGCCGCTCCTTGCGAATACCGAAAAGCGCGCGGTGGCGAACCTTCTTCATGCATCCGAGACACCGGAAGAGGCGGCGCATGAAATCGAGTATTGGTTCGGGAAGGGCGCAGAGTTCCACTCGTATAAACGCTTCGGCGTGGATGAATAGCGGCCATGGCCGAATCCGACCCGCGGATCCATTTCGTAGCGGTGACGGCGGTGATTGCGAAGGACGGCGATGACGGCGCGCCGCGGTTTTTAATTGTAAAGCGCGCGCCGGCGGAAAAAGTATGGCCCGGCAAATGGACGGTGCCGGGCGGAAAATTCGTCCGCACGGAATATGAAAACCTGCCGCGTGCATCCGGGTCGGCGCCGCAATGGTATGAAGTGGCCGAGTTCGTGCTCCGCAAGGAAGTCCGCGAGGAAGCGGGGATAGAGATCGAAAAACCGCGCTACCTTACCGACCTCGTATTCATCCGCCCCGACGGCTACCCCGTCGTCACGTTCTCCTATTGGACGCGCTGGAAGAGCGGCGAGGTGCGGCTGAACCATGAAATGACCGAGTTCGCATGGGTCACGGCGGAGGAGGCGAAGCGGTATGACCTTATCGACGGCATTGCGGGCGAAATCGCCGACGCCGGGAGGGCCATGACGGCGGAATAGCCCTTACTGCTTTTCGAACGCTTTCACGACGGGATCCATGTCGCCTTCGAGGATGCGTTCGATGTTGTGCCACTTTTTCCCGATGCGGTGGTCGGTAATGCGGTCGTCGGGGAAGTTATAAGTACGGATTTTTTCGGAGCGATCGCCGGAGCCGATCTGTTCCCGGCGGAGGTCGGTGACGGAGCCGGTCGCCTTGCGCTGTTCGATTTCATAGAGCTTTGCGCGGAGGATGTCCATCGCCTTTTCGCGGTTTGCGTGCTGGGACCGCTCCTCGCGCGAAGCGACGACGATGCCGGTGGGCTTGTGGAGGATGCGCACCGCCGTCTCCACCTTGTTCACGTTCTGGCCGCCCGGGCCGCCGGCGCGCGAAAACGTGACTTCGAGGTCCGATGGGGCGATGGCGACTTCGCGCGCTTCCGCGACCGGAAGGACGGCCACGGAAGCGGTGGAGGTGTGCACGCGGCCGGATTTTTCGGTAGCGGGAATGCGCTGGACGCGATGCACGCCCGACTCGTGCATGAACGCTTCGTAGCATCCTTCACCCTGGATTTCCGCCACGAACGACTTAAACCCCTGGAGCGTCGTGTTGTTCGAATCAAGCACGGAAAATCCCCAGCCGCGGCGCGCGGCATAGCGTTGGTACATGCGCGCGAGATCCCCGGCAAAAATGGCGGCCTCGCCTCCGCCCGCGCCCGCCCGTATTTCGATGATTATTTTGCTTACCGCCATCGTCTTTGCAGTTCCATATTTATACACGATTTGCGAGGTTCTTTCAAAGCCGCTTTATGCGGAAGGCGCGCCGCGGCATTGAAGCAAAAAAATCCCCGCGGGCGCGCCTGCGGGGATTCAGTTCTCTTTGTCGTCCTGCTTGCGGGCGTCGCGCGCCCAAAAGAGGATAATGACGGCGAACAGTACGACGCTCGCCCTTATTTGCGTTTTTGCGGACAGAAATCCCAAGAGGTATCCTGCCAGCAGATTTCTCGCCGTACTCGCCGCGAGGGCGAGCAGGAGAGCCGCTTTCCGCCGGACGCCGAGAAATCTCGCCGCGGGTATTCCTATCCAGATGCTCAGGAACACCATGATCGCCGCGGACGCGGCAATCATCGGCAGGTCGGCATTGCCGTCCGCACGCCGCCGCATCTTGAGCAGCCAGCGCGGCGGAGAATTCCACTCGCGGTACATGAGGGCAACCGCGAGTGCGGCATTCGCGCCGCCGAAAAACACGGCGACGAGGGATGCGGCGGGGAGCGAAAGACCTACTAGGCGCCAGAGGGCGATGCTCGGCTCGCTGGCGAGGAAGCTCGAAACGACGAGGGCGGCAAGCCCCGGCCGTATGGCGAGTAGTATGCACCATGTGATTCCCGCCGCGATGGCGAGAATACGCCAGGCGCGGGAACTTTCCAGGTGACGCACTGTTCGTCTCCTTGGCCTTCCGGTTCTGCCGGAAGGCGAAATTAAAAACCTACCTCATCATACCGGTTTTTTTCCGGAAATGCGAACTAAAGGAGAATTACTTCGCGGTCTGCTTTTTCGCCCTTGCCTTTTTCGGCGCGGGGGCGGCGGCCTTCGCGCGGCGGGTCTTGAATTTCTCGACCCGTCCCGCCGTATCGATGAGCTTTTCTTCTCCCGTATAGAAGGGATGGCATTCCGCGCAGATTTCAACGCGGATTTCGGGCCTGGTTGCGCCCGTCACGAAGGTTGCGCCGCAGGCGCAGATCATTTTGGCGTCTTTATAATACTCCGGGTGGATATCCTTTTTCATGAGGGGAAGTATAGCAGGGGCGGGGAGTGTTGACAAGCCGCGCCAGCCGCCTATAATAGAACGCGTGTCCGAAAGGACTGCTTTTTTACAAATGAATATACAAAAGAGAGTTTTTTAGTTGTCCCAATCTGTTTTGTTTGTATGCTCGAACCCCTCGATCGAGGGTTTGAGCGAATAACTCAAATTCTTACCAGAGGATTTGATCCTGGTCCAGGATGAACGCTGGCGGCGTGGATAAGGCATGCAAGTCGAGCGCCGCACGTTTTGAACCTGTTTGCGATTACCTCAAGAGCAGGGGATGTTCGTGCGGAGCGGCGAACGAGTTAGTAACACCTTGGTACGTACCTCGAAGACGGGCACAGCTCGCCGAAAGGCGGGGTAATTCCCGATAGTCCCGAAAGGGTAAAGTCGCAAGACGCTTCGAGAGCGGCCTAGGTCCGATCAGCTTGTTGGCAGGGTAACGGCCTACCAAGGCTATGACCGGTAGGGGGGGTGAGAGCCCGTTCCCCAACGACGTTACTGAGACACGGAACGTACACCTACGGGTGGCAGCAGTCGAGAATATTCGACAATGGGCGAAAGCCTGATCGAGCGACGCCGCGTGCAGGATGAAGGCCTTCGGGTTGTAAACTGCGGTAGTAAAGCAACAACGCAAGTGAGTGCTTTACGGAAAGAGGTTGGTAACTACGTGCCAGCACCCGCGGTAAAACGTAGACCTCGAGCGTTATCCGGATTTATTGGGCGTAAAGAGCGTGTAGGCGGCTTCGCGCGTCTTCCGTTAAAGCCCAGGGCCCAACCCTGGAAGTGCGGAAGATACGGCGGAGCTTGTGGGGGTTAGAGGTGCATGGAACGCACGGTGTAGGGGTGAAATCCGTTGATATCGTGCGGAACACCAAAGGCGAAGGCAGTGCACTGGGACCTTCCAGACGCTGAGACGCGAAAGCGTGGGGAGCAAAAAGGATTAGATACCCTTGTAGTCCACGCCCTAAACGATGCCTGCTTGCTGTTTCGAGTATCGACCCTCGGAGCGGCGGAGCTAACGCGTTAAGCAGGCCGCCTGGGAAGTACGGCCGCAAGGCTAAAACTCAAAGGAATAGACGGGGACTCGCACAAGCGGTGGAACATGAGGTTTAATTCGATAGCAAACGAGGAACCTTACCAGGGCTTGAAATTCTTGCCGACAGGCGGTGGAAACATCGCCCTTCTCACAAGGACGGCAAGGTCAGGTGCTGCATGGTTGTCGTCAGCTCGTGCTCTGAAGTGTTCCCTTAAGTGGGGTAACGAGCGCAACCCCTATCGAGTGTTATAAGTGTCACTCGAAACTGCCCAGCTTTATTCGCCGGAACGGCGTTCGGACGAATAAAGCTGGGAGGAAGGAGGGGACGACGTCAAATCCGCATGGCCCTTTGATGCCCTGGGCTACACTCGTGTTACAATGGCGGCGACAATGGGTTGCCAACCCGCAAGGGGGAGCTAATCCCATCAAACGCCGCCCCAGTTCGGATTGAGGGCTGAAACCTGCCCTCATGAAGCCGGAATCGCTAGTAATCGCGGATCAGCCACGCCGCGGTGAATACGTTCTCGAGTCCTGTACTCACTGCCCGTCAATGCAAGGAAGCCAGTAGTAGGTGAAATTTCACTCGTTTGGAATTAACCTAAGATTGGTGACATGGCATAAGTCGTAACAAGGCACGCGTAGCGGAAGCTGTGCGTGGATCAATTAAACTATTTGTCGACTGGCGCGGAGTCGCGCCAGGGTTGGGGCAACTAAAAAGCTCTTTGCTATAATAGAAACATGCCGGAAGCGAAAAAAGTGATGCTTGTGGAGGACGACCGTTTTCTTTCGTCGCTCATTATGGGGCGGCTCGAGAAGGACGGCTTTACGGTATCCCAGGCGTCCGACGGCGAGGAAGCGATCGCCCAGCTCAAGCGGGAGCGGCCCGATCTCGTCGTCCTCGATCTCATCATGCCGAAGGTGACGGGCTTCGAGGTATTGCAGATGATATCCTCGACGCCGGGCCTCGACAAGGTGCCGGTCGTGATTCTCTCGAATCTCGCGCAGGATTCGGATATCGAGAAGGCGCGAGAGCTCGGTGCAAAAGGGTATTTCGTCAAGGTGAAGGTATCCATAGACGAAGTGACGGATAAAATAAAATCATTACTCGCATCATGATTACGGAAGAAGCATTGAAAAAAATAAGGCCCGGGGCGAAAGTCCGGGTATACGAAGGCAAGACCCCGTTCGAGGGCTTGGTTATCGCGCGCAAGCATGGCACGGAAGCGGGCGCGACGTTCACCGTCCGCGCAATGGTCGCGGGCGTAGGCGTCGAGCGGGTTTATCCCGTCCACTCGCCGGCGATTCAGAAGGTGCAGGTAGTCGCGTCTCCGCGCAAAATCCACCGCTCTAAGCTGTATTTCGTGCGCGGCATGTCGGGTTCGCGGATCAGGCAGAAGCTGGACGTCTCGCTGTAGGCCGGGCGCGGTTATGCCGCCGGCTGTGCCGCGGCGCCGCGGCGCCGGGATCGCGCCGCACGGCTGGGCGGCGCGCGCGGCCATCGGGGCCGCGCGGCGTCTTCGATTTCAAACCGTTCCCAGAGGGCTTGAAAACAGGGGCTCCGCCTCTTTATAATAGGAAGCGTTCTCCCGGAGCGTTCTCTCGGGCTTCGGGGAAATCGTTTTTTATGCGCGGGTGGCGAAATTGGCAGACGCACTACCTTGAGGTGGTAGCGGCCGCAAGGTCATGGAGGTTCGAGTCCTCTCCCGCGCACCATATAGGAAAAGTCAAAGAGTTTTAGTTTGCCTCGCTTTACTCGGCAACTAATTTGTATTGAGTTTTAGGAGTAAAAATGGGAATGGAAGCCCGACAAGGCCTGTCCAGATTTCTCCTTTTGATTGTTTTAGTACGGGTGATATTAAAAATGACGATGCCGACCTTTTGGGTCATTGATATATAACACCGATTTGTTACACTTAAGGCAATGCAATCACGGGATGGCTTCACGACGGGAATAGTTATATCTATTATCCTTGCGTTAGCCGTAATTGGGGGGATTGCCTATGCACACTACGTGTATTTCCCGCGTATGGCGGCACAGAATACATCCACCTCGCGAATCTCTAGCCCAGCCCCTCTTACGGATCAAACATCATCTATTGAAGTGGGGGACAATAATTCTGGGCCAATTACCATCGCTTCGACAACCACGGCCAGTACTTCTATCGCTCCGGCAATAAACCCAATGTTGGTAGATTTTGGAGATTCTCCATTAGTTGTTGATTCAGGTGGAGATACAACTTTTTTTTGGATGGCGCCTACAAGCACCACATCCGAAAAGCCAATCTTCAGTATTGAATGTGTTTCTGGCGTAACAATGTATGATGTAACCAACAATAGGCCGTTCGCTTGCGGCGATCAGGCTCGTTATGTTGCATGGAAGGGTTCGGATAAGATCCAATTTACAAGCGCGAGTCCAACACGGGTTCAGCTTACGGCACAAATTATTTATCCCGGAGAAGCAACCCCGAGTGCGATAATTTTTTCTATTTTTCCCATTGAGACATTGGCCCAGCCCCAAAATCTTACTGCAACCCTCACCTCGACATACGGACTCGCCGTAGTTAAACTTTCCTGGTCGGGAGAGGGCTTTGGCACAAGCGCAACAAGCGATGTATATACCTATAACGTCTACAAGAGTACGACGTCCGAATTTACTCCAACCGCGAATGATGAAAGTGGGGAAACCGATAGTTTTTCTTTCACCGATATGAGCGTATCGTTAAATCCGGGAACTTATTACTACAGGGTTCAGGCGCAGGATCGAGGCGGCAATGTAGGTCCCTTATCGGCGCAAGCAAGTGTCGTCGTGCCGTAATTTATCATGGATGAAACTAAGCCCGAAGTAAAAATTGTAGATCCAAGCCTGAAGCAAGGGGGTAGTGCTCTTAAAACAGATAGAACACTAAAGATCTTATTGGCGTTGTGGGGGGTTCTTACAATCATGTATACCTGTTCTCTTTTGGGCTTTCTCACGCCCATTCTCTTTGGACTTTTAACACTTATGATTTTCGGCTTGGTTGGGTTACCAATCCCGGCTTCTCTGATTAAGAGCGATAATTCGTGGTATGTGATTTTATTATTGATCAACGCTTTCGGAGTTATATCTAGCATGTTCGCTCTTCGAAAAATCAAAAAGACATGGCAATGGGCATATGTATTTGTCGGTTTGTCGATTATTCAACTTATGCTGGCATTTTCTAATATGTATCTTGGCGTATGCAATTTTGATGTCGGTGATGGAGGAAGCTTTTTAGACGGGTGTAGTTATGGATTTTCTCCTAAAATATTGATCAATCTTTTTTCTAGCTTGGTCGTAGCGGCAATCGGGCTTAGCATTCTTTTCTTGGCAAAACGGGACGCTGATCGGGAAATAAAAGTGTAGTGTTCACCTTGCGGCCTTCTGCACAGTCCTGGCAGGTGGCAGCCATATTCTTGATCCGAGAGGAGGCGTGATTCTAAAGCTTCTCCCAGAGATACTGCTTCGGCGTATTGCCCTTGAGCGCCATGTGCGGCCTCCGTTCATTGCCACTGCGCGAGAAGCTTCATGCGGTGGTTGATGGAAATGAAGCGGCCATGACGGTAGAATTTCTCCTCATCGGTGAGGTGCGACCGTTCTGCCTTGCCGTTCTCTTCGGGAGAGCGGATTTTCGTCTTGCGGTGCGTGATGCCGAGATCGTCGAGGTGCCACCGGTGGTACCAGAGGGAGAAGGTACCGCGGCCGATGCCGAAGGAGCGGGCGGTATGCAGAACTTTCTTACCGACCTTTTTGTAATGCTCGATCTAGCGGAGGCGCGCCTTGACGCAGTGATTGAGTGGAGCTTTTCTTTCCACGATTTTGATATGGTTGTTTGATTTTTTCGACCTTCTTCACCATACCAAAACTGTTCAGGAGGTGGGTTGATTCCTACATGCGACAGATTGATGTTCCTTGTAAATATGTTTTAAGCTAAGGTAGTCCTAAGTTGGAGCTGATAAGCGGCTTCATACTTCATAAGGGAAGAATGCATTGTTTTTTTTCGATCTTTCGAAATAGCGATAAACCAGGTTCGAATTTGGTTCGCTGTTCCACACCCTGTTTGAATTTTTTGCGCCGACTTGCTACACTTTTCTCGTATTCCGGCGTAGCTCAATGGTAGAGCGGCTCCCTGTGGCGACGCAGCTTCCTGGAGTAATCCAGGTTGAAAACCGAGGTGAATTGCTGGAAGCCTAATGCGGCAGCGCTATGGTAATCAGCAGCCAAGCCGCGCGTCAAGCGCGGAAGGTTCAGAGACTATCCCGTAAGGGAGTACTCCGGATCGCTTATGGTCCGGCGGAAGCGCCTCGCCCCTGCAGCAGGGTGAAGATATAGTCCACTCCCGATGGAAACATTGGGGTTACGTGTAAGGAGATGGTTCCAGGTTCGAGTCCTGGCGCCGGAGCCCGTTTGGATGATGTGCTAAATCGAGGATGGCATCGAACGGTTTTCGCATGGAAAACGTGAGTTTTCTGTCGCTTACGGTGAGGTTCGAGAGTATGAAATTGATAATGGCGCGTTTTTCGCTCACTTCCGAACCTGCGAAGATGGGCCTTATTCTGCGCGTGAGGTTTAGCACTGTATTTACGTGGATATGGTACTCATGATCGGCCTTCGTATGCTCCTCCATTTCGAGGTCGAGTCTGTACTGTGCGTCTTTTTCCTTTTCCACGATCTTGGCGCGTTCATCGGGGGTAATACTCCCATCGAGGCAGAGTTCGGTAGCTTTTTCCAGCCGACGCTGGTGTCGGTCATATTCGGCCCGTACGCGCGTTATCTCGCGGCTATGGAACTCAACCTCGCTTTCGTTTGACCGACGCAACTCCTCAACGAGCCGGTCCTGCACTTCTTGCGGAATGCTCTCAAAAGCATCGAAGACCTTGTAAATCGGCTTCAACAGCTTATTTTCGGACATGTACTCGCGACGGCATACGTGCTTTCCGTTTGAGCAAGCGTAGGTCACGATGCCCTTTTTCTTCTTCAGCTCCGGGCTGTAGGAGCAGCCACAAGCGGGTTTACCGCAGCGGATAAGGCCCTTGAATATGCTGTATTCGGCCGATGCCATCTTTGCAGGCTGCTTTTTCCTGCCAGTGAGGATTCTTTGGCACGTATCAAAGAGTTCTCTGGTAATGAGTGTTGGATACCGGTGTGGATAGAGGCCGTACTTCAACGACCTTGCTACGCCGTGATAGAAAGGGTCTTTGAGGATGTACTCGATGTTGCTCCTTGCCACTTCGCGACCATCACGATTTCGTAGCCCCATTTTGGTCATCTTCTGCCATAGGGTCGTGATCGAGTAGTTGCCGGTTGCATAGTATTCGAACAACGCCTGAATCAAGTGCCCGCGTTCTGGATCTATCATGATGTCCTTCTTCTCGTTTTCCAATGTCACGTTCATATAGCCGATCGGCGGTGTGCCAGTCCACTCTCCATTGCGACGTTTATGTTCAAACGTACGCTTCACGTTATCGCTCAACTGGAGTATGTAGCTGTGCGCGAGCAGGACACCCATTTCCCACCGAAGAATGTCGGCGCTATTGGAGTCCTTATGGATCGTGAGGTTCTCGCGGTAAAAGTAGATAACGAGCTTCCCGGACTTGCGTAAATCATCCAAGAGCACGGATTCCTTGAAGCTGCGCTGGAGACGATCAATCGTATCAACGACGAGAGCAATCGGCTCCTTGGCTTTCTCAATATCTTTTATGACCTCATGGAACTTCTTTCTATCGCCCCTTGATGATGACTCCTCGATTTCGTACGTTTTCCAAACCTCAAGATCTTTCGATTTAATGAAGTCGGCTATCCGCATTACCTGCGCTTCGTTGGAATCCTGTTTTTTATCTGACACCCTTGCAAGGACGATGGCCTTCATAGTTATTTGTGCGGCTTGAAGCTGCCAAGCACCACGTAATAGAAAACCCTCCTCAACCCTTCAGAGATAGCGACGACTATGACGATGAAGAGTAGCGAGTATCCGAGTATATAAGACCAGCCACCTTCGCTATCAAAAACTGGGTCCACAGTGAAGAGATGGGAGGGGAAACCGTTTGTTCCTAATTGGAGATTGCCAGCCCTGGAAATAAGGTTATTAACGTAGTCGGTCATCCCGCAGGCATCTTGTATTTCTGCGTTTTTATTGAAATTGTTGTATTCCCCGTCCGTGAAATCTGATGGCATAAAATACACGCCTCCATCGGCTGCCGTAATGTTATGTTGCACAGGATAATCGCATTCTATGGTCGTCCTTGCATTATCGACTGTGGTTTCTAATTGATTAGAGTCGAAGATCAACAGTAATCCGAAAAGGACGACGACAAGGAATACTCCGACATAGAGCACCTTCAGTAACCTATACCAGCTTCTGCTATTCAATCCACTGATTGTTTTTTCCATGGTTATTTGAGTTTTGCCTTTTGCATGAACCGGTCGAATTCGGCCTTTTCGATCCTGAACTCCTTGCCAATTTTGTATGCCTTCAACCGCTTCTTGTTGATGTAGCGATAGATGGTCATGATGTTCACCGAGAGCGCGTCGGCAAGCTCGCGAGCGGTATAGTAGGGTTTGTGTTTTGGCTTCATGGTATTAGCTTTATGATACTTTACTTTTGTTTACCAAGCAAGTGAACAACTCGGAGCGACTCAAAGACCTCGAAACCCTTGATAATCTGGTCAAACCAGTCGCGCGGCCGGAGCTTGTCGAGCTTTGTGGTTGTTTTCTTTACGTCGGCCGTGAGGTCATACCAAAAGTCGTCACGACCGCGCCGCTGAAGAATACTTCGTAGCTCCCGCAGGCCGTTGCCCTCGCGAGCCATGAAAATCGCGGCAGCGCGGTAGATCGCTTCCTTGGGCCGCATGTTCTTCTCGGCCAGCATGATCTGGTGGAGTAGTTCCTTCATAGTCAGCGTGTGGCCGAATAGCGCTGCTGCATGTCCCGTGACCATCGTGTCCCAGTAATGCCGAACCACTTTCTTGCTCTTTGCGGCAGAGAATGCGTCTTTGAAGGTTGGGTTCGGCGCGAAACCGAGTTCCTGAAACAGCGCATCGATCTTGCGCTTCTCGTTCAGTCGTATCTCGAAGCGGATGATCTCGTGCGGCTTCTCGGCTTTTTCAAAATCAGCGAACAGGCTCGGCTGCCGAGACGTCTGGTCTTTGTCGATAGCCCGTTTTTGACTTTTTCCCATGTCCGCGATCTTGTCGTACACCACAAACTCGTGTGCCTTCGTATGTGCTACGATCCCACTACCGTCATTCTCATATCGCGCCTTACCGAAATCGAAGCGCTTGCTCATATCGATTTTCCCGAGTTCATTGATGACGTAACGAGCAGTGTAGCCGTCGTGCAGCTCAATGTTCTTTGAGTAATGCACTGTGCGCACCTCCGCGTCGGCCAATGTTTGCGACCGGACGAGGATGTTCATCTCGCGGAGCCGGTCAGTGAGCGCCCGTACGACCGCTTCGAACTGGTCTTCGGTTAGCTCGTCTACGTTATTTTGAAAAATGAGCTTCGGCGCGGAGAAACGAAAGTGGATAGTTGACTCGGCTTCTTTCCACGAGGAATGCGATCCTTTGCGGTTGAATGCCGTCACGTACGGGAAGTAGTTTTGCTTCGTAAACGCCGCGGACGGATTTCTGATATACATGTCGTAGCCCGGCGTCCGGCGTTGGAGGTGCCACTTCGAACCGATCCTATCGATGATCGGATCGGTTACGATTTTCCTTGTGGGTACCGATAGCGTCGCAGTATCAATCATTGGTTTTATTTTACCGCGTCATCTTTTCTCTCAGGCAAGCCGTAGAACTGCGGATTAATGCGCCGGTCGATTTCGTACAGCAGTTCGTAGAGACCGACGATATTACGGCGGGCCGCAGGGTCGCTAAAAATCTCGTCTACGGTCGGCTTTGCGGGTAACGTCTTGGTAGCATCATCCGAGCGAGTTTCCTCGAATAGGCCTCTGACCGGAATATCCTTTTTCTTTTTAACTCTTTTGGCAGGCATAAAAGATCCTGATTTTTCATCAGGATATGCCTACCGCAGTCAGCAGAACTCTGCTGAATCTCTGCTACCCGAGCGGAAGATACTTCTCGTTCACCCTCAACGTAGTCATCGTCACATCCACGAAATCGTTTATCGTCGTTTGTTGCGCGATGAGCTGGTTCAGATCATAGGCGGCATTGTAGATTTTCTTCGCGTCTGCCTCGGTCGGATTTTTGGGATAGTGCGTCTCGAATAACTCCCACCAGACCTCGTCGTAATGCCAAGTCTTCTGTGGATTGCTCAACAGAATTTTAAGCAGGAAATAAGGCCTTGTGTTTTTCGACCGCGATACAATGATCTTTTTGCCGTTGAAACAAAGCTCGTCGCTGGTTGCTGAAAAACCACCAGCCGGGGCCATTTTTGTCTGCCGCTTCCCGAGTTCTTTGAGAAGATGCCTATGTGCGCGTGCCGCACGACTCTTGAAGTCGTTGACCCGTAAGAACGGTGGTAACGGTAACTGTCGTCCGGGAGTGGAACCGATCCACATTCTATGATCCCCCCGGTCATCGTCATGTCGGATAAGTCGTTAAATGCCAGGCCGACCTCCCAGAGGTCGTTAGCTTCGGCTTTATTCCTTGCCGGGTGCCGCCGGTTGTAATCGTTGAGAAAATCGTATTTGCTTATTCCACCGCTCCGAGCCACAACCGTTTCGCGGAGTTTCACGAGTTGATCGAAAACGCTCCACATTGCGCCATACTCACGCTCTTTGGCAATGTGGGCATCCTGCTTGAGAACAAGCGGCTCGGTTTTTGAAAACACGAAGTTGCCGAGGCTGTTGCCAGCCAAAACCAGTCCGCTTGTATTGTCTTCGGGATAAGGATCTTCGTGATGGTGTCCCCATTCACTTGCTGGAACGGTAAACTCCTTGAGCTGCTCCCCGTAGCCCTGTCGCGCGAGGTTTACGGCAATATCGAAAAGGTATTGCCCGAACGTATGCCACTTTGAATTGCCGTGGCCAGGCTGACTTTTGTCGAACACCTCGAGCCGTTCAAGCAGGTTTTGCTCCTGCCGCATATTCGGCCCCGTCGAGAAAACCATCGTTATTGAAGCCGGGTCGATTTTATTATCCGCAATGATCTTGCGGATTTTCTTTTCGGCCACTTTCATCTCCCTCATCGTTTGCTGTTCAAGCCGGTCATACTCATCAAACAATGCCTGCTTCGGCTTCATGGCTTCGTCCACAATCGCTTTCAGCGTCGGGTTCTCCAGCGCGTAGCCCATATAATCCGAGAGGCCGGAAAAGAAGCCGAACGGTTCCGGCTGGTTGACGAAGGCCTCATAATCGTCCCGCAAAGTGGCCGCAATGTCTTCCATTACGCTTTACTTTAGTTTACATTTGCCCGCACGTCAAAAAGCAGCGCCGATTGAGCGCTGCCGAAGACATGCTATCTCTTGCTATTTTTGCGGAGGCTGTGGCCGCGGCCGTGGTTGTGGCTGCGGCTGGACTTGAGGTTGAGGCCCCATCATAATCTGCAACTGTTTTCCCCATGTCACACCACGAGTATTTTCGTATAGCTTCACAAACGAACTTACGTTGAAGAACCCATTGAGGAGAATAAACGACTCCCACAGGAGGTCTTTGAGTATGCCGCTTGCGACTTCGATTTTGAGATTGAGGCCGGAGATTTTGTTCGCTGAGAGCGGCCGGGAGTGCAGCTTGTGCGTATCGTATTCCGAGAAATACGCGACGGCGTTTTTGATTTTCTCCCCAGCGCTCCCATCGCCTTCAAACATATACCGCTGAAGCCAAGTTGATACCAGCTCCTTCGAGAGCTTTTCAGAATCCTCACACATCTCAAAGAGGTCGAGCGAGTATTGTTCAATCAATGGGATGTAAGCTGGCAGCGCCTCCGGCCCTTCTTTCTTTATTTCAGCTTTCGCCTTTTCGAATCCATTTCTGATGGACTTCGCGGGGACGAACCTGACCAGCCCTTCTTTCGTCGGAACACCAACCTGAGGATCAATCGGCCCAAGCGTCGCGCTCGGATGGAGAACAATGCTATTGCCGGATAATGCGAGCATCGTTGCGGCCGAATATGCCGAATGGGGAACGAGAAAATGAACCTCTTTGAACTTTCCGCGGAGTATGTCAACAATCCGCTCGGTCGCATCGGGACGCCCACCGGGGCTATGGAGAAGCACGTCTACTGAACCGTCAGCTGTCGAGTTCACCAGATCGGTGAATCCTTCGACATCGGTAAGATCGATTTGATTAGGTGCAAATGGGGGCACGCCCTCCAAGAACTTCGTTGCGTAAACCAAAAGAGGCCGCTTTCGCAGCGCCTCTATCTCGGCGTAACATGCTTTGCGTAACTCAAATAGCTCCGAGCCGTTAACCACTCCCTGTTTTGCTTGGAGGAAGTTCTGCCAATCCTGTGTCGCGCTAAATCTCTTGCGCTGTGGTTGAGTAAGTGCCATGCAGGTCTATCTGGAAGTTGATCGCAGAGCCAGTGCTCGATTTGAAAACGACGCGCTTGCCGGAGGCAATGTCGGCTTGTTCTATGATGTCGGCCGCTCTCTTATACGCATCGTAGGCCTTCAGGGCCGGAGCGTTCTTGTCTACAACTTCTTTTGGCGCGATTTTGCTCATCGCGCCGCTTTTTGAGGAGGTCTTGTCCATCACTTATATAATACGGATTCCCCATGAAAAATCAACGAACTGGTTTTGCCCAGCTTTTACGGGCTGAATCGTACGCCCCAGACCGAGTCCTCACGCAGGGTTGTCCAGTAAAAACAGCCCACTTGGGCTGTTTTTACGCTTATCGTTCCGCACTCACTCGTTTAGCTCCCGGTGATGTCGCCAGAACTACCAGTGCTTGCGTTCACCCAGCTCCCATTGTGACCGGCATGGTAGTCCCACGCCCAATACGGCTGGTTGAAGAATGTATTGCCAGTAAAGTAGGCGCTCACCCAATCGAACGTGTTGCATGTGAACGTTCCATCGCACGCATAATCATACGTGCCAAGGTTTCCGTGGGTCGGCAGCGTGGGAGTAAGTGTTCCATCGAAGGTGGCCTGATAGCCGCCCTCAAACGCTCCCCTAACTCCAGCCGCTACCGTCGAGTTGCCGCTCGGACTCAATCCATCATAGGTAACGAACTGCCCTTCGTATTTCACGATAGCGCAGTTCGTTCCATCTGCTTGCGGCCACACCTGGATCGTCTTTACATAATCGTCGTTTGCCCATGCGTTGCCACCGAAACCGGAATCGGAATCGTTGATCACCTTGAGCGAGACATTTACGATCGGGGCACCACTCGTGTTGCAGGTGCTGGCATTGAGCGTCTTGCCGAAATTCGTGTGGACCGATGGCGCAGCAAGAGCGACCAACGAAAACGCAAGGAGGCTTCCAGCAGCCACCGCTCCACCCAGTAGTATTTTTTTCATGATGTATGTAATAGGCCTTGTAATCGACCTTTGTCGCCAATATACCCCCCCTTATGCCGCCACTGCAAGCCGCAGCCGCGGCACATCGAGATAAGCTAAACCACGTACAATCTGTTCCCAATCTCTGGTTCGAAACTCGTCCAAATCGGGGAGCAATCAGGCAGCTATTGTATTTCTATGATCCGGTATTTTTTGGTTCCGTTTATCGACTCCACCTCGATGACATGCCCCCTCCGTCGATCGAGGAGCGCCGCGCCGAGCGGCGATCGGTAAGAAATGCGGCCCCGCGCGGGATCGGTTTCGTGCGGGCCGACGATCTGAAACGTCTTTTTCGCAGCGCCCTCGCCGAGCGTCACCCGTGAACCGATCTGCACCATGCCCGAGGCGGAAGCGCCGGAGGTAATTATGACCGCGCGTTTAATTTGGTCTTCGATTTCCAGAATCCGCCACTTGGTATGCTGTAAAGCTCCTTTCGCCGTTTTGTATTCGTCGTTTTCCGAACGGTCGCCGTACGCGGCCGCCCTCCTCGTTTCCTCGGCGCGTTCGGGCAAAACACGCTTGAGGTATGCAAGCCGCTCGCGCAAGCGTTCCAAGCCTTCCTGCGTGACATGGAACGGTTCGATTTTTTCCATTTCTTCCATCATTCGATCATAGCGCAGGACCGATGGCAATAATAGTGATAATAGTTTAGAATGCCATTCTAACCGGATGCTCATAGATGATGTACATATCAAAATTTCTGCCGGAAACGGCGGCAAGGGCGCGGTGGCATTTAACAGCAACCTCAAAGCCCTCGGGCCCACGGGCGCGTCCGGCGGAAAGGGTGGCGACGTATTTGCCGTGGGCGTCTCGGATGTCAGCGCGCTGAAACAATTCCGGTATAAAAAAGAATTTGGAGCAAAGGACGGCGGCGTCGGTCAGGGCCAGCTGCGCGACGGACGCAGGGGCGACGACCTTGTGCTCAAGCTCCCGGTAGGAACCGAAGTGCACAATCTCACGAACGGGACCGAAACAAGCGTGGAAAAGATCGGCGAGCGCATACTCCTTGCGCGCGGCGGCATCGGCGGCCGGGGCAACTTTCACTTCCGTTCTTCGCGCAACACCTCTCCGCTTCAATCCCAGGGCGGACGGCCGGGCGAAACGTTCGAACTGCATTTGGAGCTTAGGCTTATTGCCGACATTGGATTCGTAGGCCTGCCGAACGCCGGGAAATCCAGCATGTTGAACGCGCTCACGAACGCCCGGAGCAAGGTTGCGGATTATCCTTTCACCACGCTCGAGCCGAACCTCGGCGCATACTACGAACTGACCATCGCCGATATTCCCGGTCTTATCGAGGGCTCATCGTCCGGAAAAGGATTGGGGACAAAATTTCTGCGGCACATCGAGCGCACCAGGATCCTCTTCCATTTTGTTTCCGCCGAATCCGGCGACCCGAAAGGGGACTATAAATTGGTCCGCAAAGAATTGGGCGCGCACGGCAAAGAACTGCTGAAGAAGCCGGAGTACCTATTTCTCTCCAAAAGCGATCTCGCGGATGAAGCGACGCGCAAGGCAAAATTGGCGGTATTAAAAAAACTGAACCCGAATGCGGCGACAGTATCGGTGAAAGACGCCCTGAGCATGAAAAATATGGAAGCACTTCTTAATAAAATAAAGTCCTCGAAATAATATGCCCGGCAACGACGTCATTTTGAGATTCGATAAAGTTTCTTTCGAGTACGACCGCAGGCCGATTCTCCGGGAAGCGGACTTTTCCGTGCGCGAAGGATCCAAAATCGCCCTCATGGGCCAGAACGGCGCCGGGAAAACCACCATCTTCCAGATGATTACGGGAACGCTCGTGCCGGAGTCGGGCAGTATCACCGTGACGGAAGATGCGACGATTGCGACTGCGCGCCAGGTCATCCCCGCAGACCTTATGGGGCTTACGGTGAAAGAATTTTTTGAAAGCGCCTTCAGGAAAAAGCAGTATGACATCGAACCTAAAATTGAAAAGATCCTGGAAGTGGTTCATCTCAAAATTCCCATCGAAAGAACCTTGAAGTCCCTTTCCGGCGGCCAGCAGGCGCGCATTCTTTTGGCTCAAGCGCTCATCCAAGATCCGGATATTTTATTGCTCGACGAGCCGACGAACAATCTCGATAAGCAAGGCATCGCCCACCTTACGGAATTCCTCGCCGCGTACCCGAAGACCTGCATCGTTATTTCGCACGACGCGGATTTTTTGAACTCCTTTACCCACGGCGTCCTGTACCTCGACGTGTTTACGCATAAGGTGGAGCAATACGCCGGCGACTATTCGGACGTGACGAAAGAAATCTCGATACGCCTCGAACGCGAGCGGATGAAGAACGTCCGGCTGGAAAAGGACATCGCGCATCGGAAGGATCAAGCTGGTTTCTTCGCCCAAAAGGGCGGCCACATGCGGGACGTTGCGCGGAAGATGAGAGAAAAAATCGAGAAGCTTGAGGAGGATATCGTGGAAATGCGGCACGAAGACAAGACCATCCGGAGTTTTGTGATTCCCTGCCAAGAAAATTTAAGCGGGAAGATCCTCGATCTCGCCTCGGTTTCGATAATAAAAAATCATAGGCCCGCGGTGAAAAAAGTTGACGTAACGCTCAAGAAAAAAGAACGGCTTCTTCTCGCCGGCCCGAATGGAATAGGCAAGACCACGCTTCTCGAAAAGCTGGCGAGCGGCCATGCAAAGGGGGAGTGTATCGCGCCGGGCGTGCGCATCGGCTACTACCGCCAAGATTTTTCGACGCTCGATTTTACGGCGACGGTGTATAGCACGCTCGCCGCTGCGATTAAAGACAATGGTACGGAACAAGAGCTCCGCTCCGCCGCCGCCGGATTTCTTCTCAATGCGGAAATATTAAGAACAAAGATCGGCTTACTCTCCGAAGGCCAGAAAGGACTCGTGGCATTTGCGCGGCTCACCCTTCTCCACCCCGGGATCCTCATCCTCGACGAGCCGACGAATCACATCAATTTCCGCCATATTCCCGTGATTGCAAAAGCACTCGACCGCTACGAAGGAGCCATGATCCTCGTGAGTCACGTGCCGGAATTCGTAAAACAGATAAAGATCGATCACGTTCTCGACCTCGAAGCGCTTTAGCTTTGTCAATGACCCCGCGGGCGGCAGGCTCCGGATTTTCTCCGGCGGCTGTCTTGTCCGATGTGCATAAGGAAAATGCCGCCGGTGGGGTAGAATAAGTGCAAGAACGGTCATTCTAACGTCATGAAGCGCATCCTTATGGTTTTCATCGCAAGAGCGGCTTTCCCCGCCGTTCTTTTGGGCTGCGTATTCTTCAGCCGCGGACACCCGCTCCCGCTCCAATGGATCGGATTTTTGCTTCTTACCGGCGCCATGTGGCCCACGCTTTCGAATGCCGCGAAGCGCGCCGCGCATGCGCAGTTCGACGTGGGCGTGTCGATGGCGTTTACGATTTACGTTCTCGTGTACGTGAACGCGATTACGGTTGCCGCCGTCTTCGTCCTCATCATGATCGCCGGCGATTTATTCAAGGCGATCATCTTATATAAAGTACGCCAGTCGCTTGAAAGGATTACCGTCTTCCTTCCGCACACGGGTTTTGTGAAGTCGCCCTCGGGCGAGGTGAAGGAGATCGAGATCGCCGAGATCGCGGTCGGCGACACCGTGGTCGTGGAGCCCGGCGGCCGCGCGCCGGCGGACGGAACCCTCCTTGCGGAAACCGCCCTCCTCGACGAATCGGTGATTTCCGGCGAATCGCGTCCGATCGCCGTCGCGCAAGGCGGCGAAGTCCCCGCGGGATCCATCAACGCCGGAGACTATTTCGAGATGCGCGCGGCGCGGGTCGGCGAGAACTCGACGGTCGCTCAAATCCGGAAGATTGCCGAAGAGGCGGGACGCGAAAAGACGCCGATTGCGCGTTTTATCGACGAGTACGCGAAATACACTTCGCTCGTGGTTGCGGTTCTCGTCATTGCGCTTTATCTCTTTACCGGCGATCTTTTCCGGGCGCTCGGCCTTTGGATCGCGATGGTGCCGATCGTGTTCGCGATCATAGGGCCGGTATCGGTGAGCATCGGCGTAAGCACCGCCGCGAGAATGGGCATTCTCATAAAAGGCGCCGAAACGATCGAGGACCTCACGAAGATCAGGCACGCCGTTTTCGACAAGACGGGAACCCTCACTGCGGGAACGCCGTCGGTTCGCGAAATCATGCTTGCGGACGGGAAGGGCGGCCGCGGCGGCGAAGACGCGCTTCTCTCCCGCGCGGGCGGCATGGAGAAAAAATCGGAGCATGAGATCGCAAAGGCGATCGTCCGGGAGGCGGCAAAGAGGAATATTGCCACGGAAGAATTCGCGGGCGTGCACGTCGTGAAGGGAGGAGGGCTCACGGCTGAGCGGGGAAGCGACCGCTTTACCATGGGGAGTGAAAAGTTTCTCAAAGAACAGGGCGTGGCGCTCCCGCCCGAGTTTCGCGCGGCCGCGGCGGAGCGCGAAGGCCGCGGAGAGACGCCGGTCTTTGTCGCCCAGAACGGAGCGCTTATCGGCGCGATCTTCGTTGCCGACTTTCTCCGGCCCGAAGCGGCGCAGGCGATCCGGGCCTTGAAGGAGGAGGGATACGACCTCCGCATTTTGACAGGGGACGATATCGCCGTCGCACGGCACATCGCGGGCCTTCTCGGCCTCCCCGAGCCGTCGATCGCGGCGAACCTTTCTCCCGAGGACAAGATCGCGTGCATCCGGGAATTTGAGAAAAAAGGCGAGCGGTCGATCATGGTCGGCGACGGCATCAATGACGCGCCCGCGCTCTCCGCGGCGACCGCGGGGATCGCGATGGGGGTGCGGGGGACCGACCTCGCGACGAACGCGGCGAGCGTCGTGCTCGTGGAGGAGAATCTTATGAAAATACCGAGGATTATCGGACATTCGAAGCGGGTCATCGCCGTCATCAAGGAAGACCTTGTCGGGGCGACGGCGATCCATGCGGCCGCGGGGCTTTTTGCCGCGCTCGGCATGATCACACTACTCCAAACCGCCTTATTCCACGAAGCGAGCTCGGTGCTCGTGCTTGCGAATACCGCCCGGCTGTTTTCCGTCCGCCGCGAACCGGATTCCGCGCTCCGCTGACGCCGATATTTCCGCCGTGCGGGCAGGCCCGGAAGGAATCAAAGCCCTTGACCCTTCCTATGGGCGCGCGATATTGTTTAAACACTGAACCATCATCGCCATGATCGACGTGGAAAATTTAACCAAAAAGTTCGGCGACCTCACGGCGGTGAACGGCGTAACGTTTAATATCGGCCAAGGTGAAATTTTTGCGTTTCTCGGACCGAACGGGGCGGGGAAGACGACGACCGTGAAAATGCTCACAACGCTCCTCCGCCCGACGTCGGGGAAGATCCGATTGAACGGCATCGATCCGGTCGCGGAGCCCGAGCGCGCGCGGCGGACGTTCGGCATCGTTTTCCAGGATTCGTCCGTCGACGACGATCTCACGGCTTGGGAGAACATGGATTTGCACGGCGTGCTTTACGACGTGCCTGACGACGAGCGCCGCGTGCGCGGCGAAGAACTGCTCAAGGTAGTGGACCTCTGGGACAGGAAGGACAGCCAGGTAAAGGAGTTCTCGGGCGGCATGAAGCGCCGCCTTGAGATCGCGCGCGGGCTCCTGCACGACCCGAAGATCCTTTTTCTCGACGAGCCGACCTCGGGCCTCGACCCCCAGACGAGAAACCTCCTTTGGGACCGCATAAGACAGCTCAATAAATCGGAGGGGATGACCGTCTTCCTCACGACGCATTACATCGAGGAAGCCGACCTCATGGCGCAGCGCGTTGCCATCATGGATCACGGCAGGATCATCGCAATCGGGTCGCCCGCCGAGCTTAAAAAACAGGCGCACGAGGAACGCCTGGAAGACGCATTCCTCGCGCTCACCGGGAAGTCGATCCGCGAAGAGGAAGCGGCCCAGTCTGCCCAAATGAGGGGGATGGGCCGCATGTTCGGACGCCGCTAATATGAAAAAAATATATTACCTTTGGCTGAGGCAGGTTAAAAAATATATCCGCTCGCCGATACGGATGGTTGCGTTCGTTGTACAGCCCACCGTTTTTCTTGTCATGTTCGGCTACGGCCTCGGGAGCTCCTTTGCGGCGGGCGGCATAAATTACATCGATTACCTTGCGCCCGGCCTTATCGGCATGAGCATCATTTTCACGGCTACCTTCTCGGGCCTCGAGGTCATCTGGGACCGCCAGTTCGGATTTCTCAAGGAAACGCTCGTTGCGCCGATGTCGCGCACCGACGTCATGTTCGGGCGGACGATCGGCGCCGCAACCGCTTCCACCGTACAAGGAGCCATCACGTTCATCGTCGCATACCTCTTCGGCTTTCGGCCGGTTTCGTGGGGCGCGGTGCTTCCGGCATTCTTTATCGTGTTCCTCATCGCCCTTGTCTTCGCCGCCTTCGGCACTATCCTCGGCTCGCTCATCGAGGACATGCAGGCGTTCCAGCTCGTCGTCAATTTCCTCGTCCTCCCCCTCCTCTTCATCTCGGGAGCGTTCTTCCCCCTTGAGAACATGCCGAGCTGGCTCGAACTTATCGCGCGCGTCGATCCTTTGACCTACGGGGTGGACGCCCTGCGCGTCCTTTTCGCCGACATCGGCCATCACGACCTTACGGTGCCGGGCGACACGATCTTCCTCGTCGTCCTCGCGTTCATCTGCATATGGCTGGGCGGTTATTTTTTCGAAAAGGTCCAGGCATGATATATTATGGATAACGGAAGGATCAAGATAATTTAATGAAAAAATTTCTTACAGCGCGCGCGAAAGCTATTGCATGGATTGCGGTCGGCATGGTCGCGGTCATTTCGGCATGGTATATCGCCTCAAACGGAGAGCCCGCGCTCGGCGCGTACGCCGTCGGACGCGCGAACGTCACCCTCGCCATCGATGAACCGGCGACCGTGGCCGCCGAGAACAACGCGACTATTTCATTCCAGGAATCCGGGCGGATCACGAGCGTATACGTGAATGACGGGCAGGCGGTAGATGCCGGAACGCCGCTCGCGACGCTTGACGCCGCGACGCTTGAGGCCGGCGTCCGGCAGGCGAATGCGGCGCTCGCCGAGGCGCAGGCGAAACTCGACGCGCTCGAGGCCGGCGCAACCACCCAGACGATCGCAGTGTCGCAGGCCTCGCTCGCGGCGGCGGAGCAGTCGCTCGCAGTGAGCTATGCCGCAGTGCCGAACACATTGGATGATGCCTATGCCAAGGCGAATGACGCCGTGAGGACCCAGCTTGCGTCATTCTTCTCGTCGCCGGAAACCACGAACCCCCAGCTGACCTTTACGATTACCGGTTCGCAGGTGCTTAACAATATCGAGAACACGCGAGTTTCCGCGAGCGCGGAGTTGAATGCGTGGCAGGCCGAGCTTGCGGGCATAAGCGGCAGTTCGAGCCCCGCCGCGCTCAGCGCCGCACTTGCCGATGCCGCGACGCATCTCGCAACGGTGCAAGATCTTATGAACCTGTCGCTCACGGCGCTTACGGACGAAACGGGGCTTGTCGCATCGACGGCGGCGGCCTATAAGACTTCGGCGACGACGGGCCTTACCGAGGTGAATGAGGCGACCACGGAGGTAACGAGCGCCGCGCAGGCGATCGCGTCGGAAAAAGTGGCGGTCGCAGAGGCGCAGGCAGGGCTGAATCTTACGACGGCGAGTTCCACGCCGCAGGCGATCGCCGAGCAGGAGGCCGCCGTCGCGCAAGCGGAGGCGTCGGCGTCGGCGGCGCAGGTGGCGCTTAGCGAAGCGTCGCTCGTCGCGCCGTTCCCCGGCACCGTGCAGAACGTCACGGCGCAGGTGGGCGAGGTGGTTGCGGGCGGAGCGCCCGTAATGACCCTCGTGAATTCGAACGGACTAAAATTAGAGACGTACGTATCGGAACTCGACGTCGCGAAAGTAAAAGTAGGCGACACGGCGTCGGTGACGCTCGATGCATTCGGCGTGAGCTCGACATTCCCCTCGACCGTGACGGCGGTGGATAGCGCGGAAACGCTCGTAGCCGGCGTTCCGTCATACCTCGTCACGCTCCATTTTACGGAACTTGAGCCGCAGGTAAGGGTCGGCATGACGGGCGACGTCCGCATTAAGCTTGCCGAAGACAGCAATGTTATCGCGGTGCCGAGCCGGCTCGTTTTGAACAACGGCAACGAGAATTTAGTGCTCCTTCGGACCGCCGCCGGCATCGTGCGACAGCCGGTTACGGTCGGCCTCGTAGGCATGGGCGGCATGACGGAGATCATTTCGGGCATCAAGGCCGGCGACGAGCTTGTAAACTTTTAACGAATTTCTCATAAAACCATGACTACCCGCCGTTCCGTCACGTTAGCCATCGCCGCCGCCGCCGCGATCGGCATAGGCGCCTACTGGTATGTTTCGGCGCAGACCGTCTACATCGATCTTTCGGAGATCCGGGCGCCCATAATCAACCTCTCGCCCTCGGTATCCGGCCAGCTCCGTGCCATCTATGTAAACGTCGGCGATACGGTGGCGGCGAACCAGCCCGTCGCGCTCGTGGGGAACGAGATCGTGGAATCGCAGACGGCGGGCGAGATCGTGAGCGTCGACAGGAATATCGGCGAGTTCGAGAATGCCGCGACCGGGCAGGACGTCGTCGCGACAATGATCGACCCGACCCAGCTCCGCGTCGTGGGCCAGATTGACGAGGACAAGGGGCTTTCCTCGATCAAGGTGGGCGACGTGGCGAAGTTCACGGTGGATGCGTTCGGATCGAAGGTATATGAGGGCGTCGTGAGCCAGATCGGGCGGGTGGCGGAGGCAAGCGTGACCTCCAATGTCTTCGACCAGCGGCCGACGAACCGGTTCGACGTCTACGTTCGTTTCAACCCGGCGCGCTATCCCAAACTTACGGATGGCATGTCGGCCCGCATTTGGGTGTACGCGAATTAAGGGGGTGATCGGGTAAATAGAACGGAATGCAAGAGGGAGCGGCAGGCCGTGAGGCTCCTATGCCACTTCTTTGTACAATTTTAGGTTGTCGGCGACGAACCTCGGCATGAGGAAGTGCCGCCGTACCGATTCGCGCGCCGCCCGGCCGAGTTTGGCGCGGAATGCCGGATGGCGGAGGAGGCGCACGATGGCGCGGCCGGCTTCCTCCGGCGATGAGACGAGAATCCCGTTCCTTCCGTCGCTGATCTGCGCCCGCGCGCCGCTCGTTCTTCCCGCAACAAGCGCTTTTCCCTTCCACATCGCTTCGGTCATAGTGAGGCCGAATCCCTCGCGGATGCTTTTCTGGACTATGACCTCGCTTGCGACGTACGCCGCGCTTACCAGGGCGTCGTTCGGAACGCGTTTCGTGATGCGGGGGTCGGCGAAAAGGAAGATGTCCGGATCGCCCTTCTCATGCTTTTTAATCTGCCGAAATATGTCAGCCGCCCCCGGATCGTCTTTCGCGAGCGTGAGGCCGACTAAGGCAAGCTGGAGCGTCGGAAAGACGTTCTTTGCGCGATAATAGGCTTGCACCACCCCCATCGGATCCTTCCATGGATCGAACCGCGAGATCTGCGCGATGAGCGGCTTGGTCGGGTTGACCCCGAATCCTTCCAATATCCGCGCCGCCGCATCCTTTTCCATCGGCTTGTTTTTCGCGGAAAACGGATCGATTGCCGGATAGATAATATCCGCCTGCCGCGGCGAAAGCCACGGGAAGTTTTTCAAATAGTCGCGATTACTCATCACGACCCGTTTCGCTTTCATGAGGAATGGCCTGATGAACTCCAGCGTTTCCGTATTCGGCGTGAGGAGGTCTCCGTGAAGCCGCGAGATGACGGGCACCTTTCCGGCGAGCGCGCCGATGGCGGCCAGCGGCTGGGGGTCGTGGATGACCACGGCGTGAGGCCTGAATGACGAGACGATGCGCATAAGCGACCTGCCGAACGCGCGGTTCATTTCAAGATAAAAACGCTTGCTTCCCTCGTCCAATCTGCCGCTCTTGCCCTGCAGCAGGTTGTGCATCTGTTTCGTGGCCGCAAAAAACCGGGATGGCGCGTTGATCACGAACCAGCGGCTTGCAAGGCCGAGCGCATTTTCGAAAGACACCTGGCCCTGCAGAAGTTCCGCCACGCCGCCGCCATCCGCCGTGGCGTTTACGTGCAAAATGCGCCGCCCTCTGAGCGGCTTCGCTATTTTGCGCAGGCCGGCTTCGGTTCCTTTTGCGAACTGGTCATAGTCGCCGATGCGCGTTTTGCGCGAGATGCGCACCTCGCGGATGTTGCCCATGATCCCATTATGGCAGATAGTTAAAGCATGGAACGGATCGGAGGTGTGGACATCGGCGGCACGAAAGTGCGCTGGATAGTATTGGAACGCTTGCGGATCGTCGCATCGCATGAATTTAAAACGCCGCGCCGCAAGGCGCGCTTCGCCGCCGCGCTGAGCGCGGCCTTTTCGGGGCTCGAGCGCATGGGCGTCCGCCGGGTCGGCGTCGGTTTTCCCGGAGAGGTCCGGCGCGCGCGCGGCGCCTTTGCGCATAACCTGCCCCTCCTCCGGGGGATGGATTTCCGCGCGTTTGCGCCGCGCAACGTCGCCATCGTGCGCGTCGAGAATGATGCCAGGTGCTTCGCGCTCGTCGAGGCGAAACGCGGCGCGGGCAAGGGCGCCCGGCGGCTCCTCGCGCTCATTTTCGGCACGGGCGTCGGCCGCGCCTTCGTGCGCAACGGCAAGGTCGCGGCATCGGCTCGTCTCAGCCGCGCGGAACGGTGGGAAGGCGCCTACCAGAAGCGCCTCTCGTCTCCGCCGCCCGCGCTTGCCGGATTCCTTGCGAAAGCGCTTTTGCCGCTCATTGCCGGACTATCGCCCGATGCGATCGTCATCGGAGGAGGGCTTTTACGGAAGCCGCGCATGTTCACGCTCATCCGCCGGGCAATGCGACGGCAGGGCATCGCCGTTCCGGTGCGCCGCTCCCGCTTTCGCGAGAACGGCCCCGCCATCGGCGCGGCGCTCTCGGCGGAGGGATAGCGCCGCGATGCGCAGATCGCCTGACTTTTGGAACGGGGGATTTGTTTTAGGCGCGGGTTTCCGCCTTCTCTAAAATGGCGAACAATTTTCTATATTCCTCCGGATGGGAAACGAATTGCGCGGCGCGCGCGGGGTTCCGGCTCTCGACAATTTCCCGGAGTTCCCGCCACGGCACCCATCTTATTTCCGCGACCTCATCTTCCTGCAGGACGACTTTTTCCTTTCCAAGGACTCTCGCCAGGTACACATTTTGGAATTCCCGGTTGATGCCGCCGCCATGGAGGGATGTTTTACCTTCATCCACCGTGAAGAGGTATTGCGCATCGCCTTCGCCGAGAACTATGCCGAGCTCTTCCTTTACCTCGCGCATGACGGCCTCCTCCGGAGTTTCACCGGCATCAATATGGCCGGCCGCCGAGATGTCCCACATGTCCGGATAGGTGGACTTTATGGGCGACCGGCGCTGGATCAGCAGTTCTCCGTCCGGATTCAGAAGCCATACGTGCACCACCCTGTGCCGGAGCCTGTCGCGGTGAATTTCCGCACGCGTCTTTTTTATTCCGGCGGGAGCCCCTTTTTCATCCAAAACGTCGATGTACTCCGTATCGTGATTGCTTGCCATATCGCCTACATGATATCATGAGGCCATCATGGACGGCGCAAGGATCTATATACTCGGCAGCAGCTGGTTCAAGGAAGAGATGGTGGCCACGACGAACCGCTTGAAGGAGCTCGGTTATGACGCATGGATCCATCCTGACTACGAAGCATTCGTGCGCGGCGAGAAGCAGGATATTATGACGCGCTGGCACGGGGGAGGCAGGGGCGAGCGGGCTGCCATCAAGCGCGAGAACAAATATCTGGAACAGCATTATCAGGGGATTTTGGAAAGCGACGTCATACTTTTCGTGAATGCCGAGAAGAACGGCGTCAAGAATTATATCGGCGGAAACGTGCTTATCGAAATGGGGCAGGCATACGTCCACGGCAAGAAGATTTTCTTCCTTCACGGCATGCCGGAAGGGCTGCCGTATATGGATGAAATCGAATCCATGGATCCGGTCTGCCTGGAAGGCCGGCTGGAAGATCTCGGGAAACACGGCGTGGCAAAAACGGCGCCCCCTTCGGGAGCGCCGGTGCGGGCGGGCTAGTCTCGAGCCGTTAACCCTGCGTCGCGGGGAGCGAAATGTTGACGCCGCCGTGGGTGGAGGTTGCGGCGAAGAAATATTGGTTTGCGGCTCCTCCGGTCGTGAGGAGATAGGGCGGGGCGACTCCGTCCACGCTGAATGTAACGGAGGCGCTGTAAACGGCGCCGGGCGTCCCGTTACAGCTTTGCGTGTCGGGGAAGGTAAATTCGCCGCCGGCGGGGGAATCCGGCGCGCGGAGGGCGCCGGTCTCGTTTGCGACGAGGCGGAGGTTTGCGGGAATGCACGCGGGGGAGTCGCCGATCTGGATCGCAAGCGTGAGCGTGAGCTCGTTTCCGCTGAGCGAAGCGCCGGTAAGCGAGAATTGCGCGCCGCTGTCCTGCCAGGCGACGGGCGGCGTCGAATACTCGCTCGCGAATTCTCCCGGCGCGGTGGCGGTTACGGTGCTCGTGGCGCCCGCACTGCTCGTCGCCGAACTGGTCGGCGCCGGGTTTTGGGCGGCGATTGCAGTGGTGGTCGCGGTGGTCGTCGCCATGCCGGGAGTGCTTGACGACAAGCTGAACGGCAAGGTCGTGGGCCCGGCCTCTCCGGGCGGATAGAAGACGGCGATGAAAGTGAGTACGAGAAGGGCAAGCGCCGCGGACCAGAGTACGACAAGCGCGGTTTTTACGCTGTCCCGTCTCGGGGGGCGCCGGCGGAGGCGGGGATGTGGGTGGAAATCTGAGCGGGGACTGGGAGACATCTTTCTATTATAGACCATTTAACGGCCGTTTAATGGCTCGTGTGCTACGGTGGGCGGCATGCAGACTATAGAGCGGTTTGCGGCGCGGCGGCGGCGGGCGGCGCGGCGTGCGGCATTCGGCATTGCGGCGGGATTGTTCGCGGGCATTGGCGCGGCGGCCGGCGCGGCGGCATATTTTTTCCCGACGGCGGCGAAAAGCGCGTTTCACGCGACAACGGCCATTATTGCGCAATCGTGGAGCGGGGCATTTGAAGGCGCGGGCCGCGGACTCGGAGCCGGCGGCTCCGGGGAGGATACTTTATTAGGATCCACCCCTGAAGAAATTCCTTCCGTCGCATCGGATAGCGCGCGCGGAGCAATGGCGGATGTTCCGCAGGGCGCGGCTGTTTTGCCCGGCGCCGCTTCCGCGGCGGGCGGCGGTAACGGCGCGACTGCCGACGCGCCCGTTGAGGCCTCCGATGCCGCCGGCTCCCATGCGGACGAAATTCCCGCCGCGGACGGCGCGAATGCTTCGTCCGGCTTGTCTGCGACGGCGCCGCCCGGAGAAGAGCCGCTGTCGCTTCCATTTTCTCCGCCGGCCGCCGCGTCTTCGGCACCGGCCGCCAAGATCCCCCCGCCGTGCGATATCGCCTCCGCCGCTTTGGAAATGCCCTCGCGCGCGGCATTCATTAATGAAATTGCATGGATGGGTTCGCCGCCGCGGGCGGGAGAAACGGCGGAGGCGGCGGGAAATCGAGAATGGATCGAGCTCGCGAATTTTTCGGCAGCGCCGTTGGATGTTTCGGGGTGGCAATTGGAGGATGCGGCGGGCAAATTGGATATCGTAATCGGAAGAGGGGATGCGGCAGTCATTCCCGCGGGCGGTTTCTACCTTTTGGAGCGCGGCGGCGGACCGGCGGAGTCGGGAACCATTCCGGGAATTGAAGCCGACCAGGGATATGCGGGAGCGCTTTCCAACGAAGGAGCGACGCTTACCCTTTTCGGCCCAGGATGCGCGGTTGCGGACCGGATTTCGGCGGTATCCGGCTGGCCGGGAGGAGATAATACGGATAAGCGCACGCTTGAGCGCGATGCCGACGGCTACGGATGGCATACGAGCGTTGATCCTGGCGGTACGCCGAAGGCGAAGAATTCGGTTCCTGCGCCGGTTCTCGCAGGCGGAAGCGGCGGCGCAAGCGGTGCGGGCGGCGGGAACGACAGTAATAGCGGCGCAACTTCGACCTCGGAAGAGCCGCCGTGCGCGATTGCCGAGGTGTCCTCCACGGTAATAGAGATCGCCGAGGTGCAGATCGCCGGGGATGCGCCCGACAATGACTTCGTGAAGCTTTTTAACCCGTCGGCTGTCGCCGTGGACGTCGGCGGATGGAAATTAAAAAAGAAGTCGGCGACCGGCGCGGAATATTCCCTGCGGACGTTTCCTGTCGGCAGTATGGTTCCGGCGGATGGGTATTTCGTCTGGGCGAACGGCGGGAACGGGTTCGGCGCCGCGATTCATGCCGATGCGACGAGTTCGGAGACGCTCGCCGCGGACAACAGCGTCGCGCTCTTCGATGCAAGCGGAACCGTAATGGATGCGGTCGCATGGGGGATGGGAGAGGGGCAATATGGCGAAGGCGCGCCTTATCCCGCGGATCCGGGCGCCGGCCAGGCGCTCGCGCGGAAATTCTCGGACGGCGCAATCCGCGACACCGGAGACAATGCGGCGGATTTTACCCTATAATATGTTTTATGCGATTCGCGGTTGCGCTCCATAATATCAGGAGCATCCATAACGTCGGCTCGATTTTCCGTACGGCGGATGCGGCGGGAGCGGAACGCATTTATCTTTGCGGGATCACTCCCGCGCCGCTCGACCGCTTTGGGGCGCTCCGGCCCGATTTCGCGAAGGTGGCGCTCGGGGCGCAGGACTATGTCGCATGGGAATCCGCAAAAAGTTCGACCGCGGTCCTGAAGCGCCTGCGGCGGGACGGGTGGCGGATTTTTGCCGTGGAACAATCGTCCCGCGCCACCCCGTATTTCAAGATTCCGGCGCGCGAAACGCGCGCCGGAAAGTTCTGCCTCGTTATGGGCGCGGAAGTGCGCGGCCTCCCGCCGTCCGTCCTCGCCCTCGCGGACAGGGTTCTTGAGATACCGATGTCCGGAAAAAAAGAATCCCTGAATGTCGCGGTTGCGTTCGGCGTGGTCGCGTTCGGGCTTCGCCGCCCTTCGCCGCGGCCCCGCGCGGCCGCCCCGCTGCCGCACTCGGACGCGACCACCCGCCGCCTTGGCGAGCATCCCTCCCGCCGCGGCGGGAGATCCGGCATGGTAGGATGGAAGCACCGCCGATGAAAAAGGACATGGCACTCTTTATGCTTATCACCGTTATCGTAGTGGCCGCCGGCGCGGCGGTCTCCTATCTTTACTTATTCCGCCGCCCGAATCCGCCGCTCGCCGCGGCGACCGTGCGCATCGGCGGCGCCGCGTTCAATGCCGAAGTTGCGACGACGACGATTGCGAAGGCCAGGGGTCTTTCATACCGCACCGCCTTGGGCGCGGACGACGGGATGCTTTTCATCTTCAGGCGGCCGGGCGTTCAGAATTTCTGGATGAAGGATATGAACTTCCCCATTGACATGATCTGGATGGGGCCGTCCGCCGCGGGCGGCGGCGAAGAGGTACTCGGATTCGTACAGGATGCCGCGCCTCAGCCGGGAGCCCCGCTATGGAAGCTCAGGATTTATTCTTCCCCCGACGGCACGGACAAGGTGCTCGAAACGAATGCTGGCGCGGTCGCGAAATACGGCATCCGCGTCGGCGATGCGGTGCAGATAGGGCAGTAAGCGGACGAGAGGCAAGCGCACGGAAGAACTTTCATGTATAATAAGGATATGGCAAAGCTTCGCGTTGCGGTGAACGGTTTCGGAAGGATCGGCAGGCTGTTTTTCCGGCAGGCGTTCGGGAGGGAGGACATGGAGATAGTGGCCCTGAACGATCTGGGCGACGCGGAAAATCTTGCATATCTCCTCCGGTACGATACGGTCTATGGACGTTATGATAAAGAAGTGAGGCACGACCCCGCGGCGGGCGCGCTCATAGTGGACGGGACGCCGGTGAAATTCCTCCAAGTCAAGGATCCGTCCGCGCTTCCGTGGAAGGATATGGATATCGATGTTGCCGTGGAGTCCACCGGTTTTTTCGAATCTTTTGAGCAGGCAAAGGCGCATCTCGCGGCCGGCGCGAAGCGCGTCGTGATTACGGCGCCGGCAAAGGACGAAGATGGGCCCGCCGGACGCACGATCCTCATGGGCGTAAATGATGATCAGATTGCGGCATGCCCCGTCACCTCGAACGGTTCCTGCACTACGAACTCGGCGTCGCCCGTCATCCAGGCGCTCTCGGAAAACCCAGGCATCGTGAAGGCGATACTTTCCACGGTCCACTCTTATACGGCGACCCAGAGCATCGTCGACGGCCCCGTGCGCGGCCGCGACTACCGCCGCGGCCGCGCGGCGGCCCAGAACATTTCTCCGTCCACGACGGGCGCCGCCGTCGCCGTCACGCGCGCGATTCCGGAGCTCAAGGGCAAGTTCGACGGCATGGCGTTCCGCGTGCCGTCCATCGTCGGTTCGATCTCCGACATCACGTTCGTCGCAAAGCGGCCGACTTCCGTCGAGGAGATAAACAAGATCTTGTCGGACGCCGCCGCCTCGCCGCGGTGGCAGGGGATATTGAAAGTGACGAATGACCAGATCGTCTCGCGCGACATCGTCGGCGAACGGTACGGCGCCATCGTGGACCTCGGATTCACGAAAGTGGTGGACGGCGACCTCGTCAAGGTTCTTTCATGGTACGACAACGAAGCCGGCTACGTGGCGACGCTCGTAAAGCATGTAGCCGCGCTCGCGGGGAAATAAACGCATAATCGTCCCATGGTCATCTATCTCGGCGCCGATCACCGCGGTTTCGCGCTGAAGGAGCGCCTGAAGGCCGCATTAAAAGAGGAAGGATATGAAATCGCGGACGAAGGCGCCGCGGCGCTCGCGCCGGACGACGATTATCCGGATTATGCGGGGGCGGTCGCGCGGGGCGTCGCTTCCGCGCCGGACCTCTCGCGCGGCATCGTGGTGTGCGGTTCCGGTATCGGCGCGGACATCGCGGCGAACAAGGTGAGCGGCGTGCGCGCGGGGCTTGCCGCGTCGCCCGATCAGGCCTATCAAGGACGCCATGATGACGACATCAACGTGCTTGCGCTCGCTGCGGATTTTACGGATGAAGCGGCGGCGTTGAAGATCGCGAAAGTGTTCCTTACGACGCCGTTCGACGGCGGCGAGCGCTACGCCCGCCGGCTCCGGAAAATCGCGGGACTCGAAGCATGAAGGTTATTCCCGTCATCAACTGTTCCGACTTGCGGTGCGTCCGGGAGCGCCTTGAAAAGGCAAAAACATTTCTCGCGCCCGGCGAGCTTATCCATCTCGACGTCGCGGACGGCGTTTTTACGTTCCATAAATCCGGCGTGAGCCCCGCGGAATGGGCGAATCTCCGTGCGCCGTTTTCGGCGGAGGTGCATCTAATGGTGGAGCATCCGGAGGCGCATGCGGATGCCTGGCTTGCGGCGGGCGCCAAGCGCCTTATCGTGCACGCGGAGGCGGCGGATGCGCGCGCGTTCGCCGCGATCGCGGAAAAATGCCGCGCGCGGGGCGCGGAAGCCATGCTCTCCTCGAATCCGGAAACGAAAATTTCGCAACTTGCGCCGTTCCTCGGAGGCGCCGGGCGCCCGCCGCTCACGAAACTTTTCCAGGTGCTTGCAGTGCATCCCGGTCCCGCAGGCCAGAAGTTCCTGCCGCTTACGCTTATGAAAGCGCGCCTGCTTCGGAAGAAAATCCCCGATGCTATAATAGAAGTCGACGGAGGCATCGCGCCCGCGGCCGCGCGGCGCGCGGAAGTTGCCGGCGCGGACATCGTCGTCTCCGGCACGTATATTTTTGAAAGCGGCGATCCCGCCGCGGCGTACCGCGAGCTTGCGCATCCCGCGCCGCCGCGGTCGGAATGGTATCGCGCAACCGCGCCCGCGCCGCGGCGGCGCGCACAAGATATGGAATCCCTTACCGACAAAAAACTGAAAGAGCTGGAATTCATGGCGAACCGCCTGCGCGAGGACGTGATCGCCATGGTTTCCCGGGCGGGTTCCGGCCATATTGCCGGCCCTCTCGGCATGGCCGATATCGTCGCCGCATTCTATTTCCATATTTTAAACCACGATCCCGCGCGGCCGGACTGGCCGGACCGCGACCGGCTCGTGCTTTCGAACGGGCACGCATGCCCCGTGCAATACGCCGCCCTCGCGCGCGCCGGATATTTTCCCGTGGAAGAGCTGAAGACGCTCCGCCGTCTCGGCACGCGCCTCCAGGGGCACCCGCACCGCGGCGCGCTTCCCGGAATCGAGACGACTTCGGGGCCTCTCGGCAGCGGACTTTCCCAGGCGTGCGGGATGGCGCTCGCCGCCCGGCTCAACGGCCGGAGGTGGCGGACGTACTGCCTTACTTCCGACGGAGAGCATGAAGAAGGGAATACGTGGGAAGCCGCGATGTTCGCGGGGAAAAACCGCCTGCACGATCTTACCGTCATCGTCGACCGCAACAATATTCAAATAGACGGATTCACGGAAAACGTCATGCCGCTCGAACCGCTCCGCTCGAAATACGAATCTTTCGGCTGGCACGTGCTCGAAATCGACGGCCACAGCTTCGAAGAGATCATCGCGGCCGTGAACGAGGCGCGGGCGGTCTACGAAAAGCCGACCTGCATCATCGCGCATACGATTCCCGGCAAGGGGGTGGATTTTATGGAAAACGATTTCCTTTGGCACTCGAAGCCGTTCCGGCCCGGCGAGGCGGAGCGGGCTTTGCATGAACTGCGGACGCTCGGAGGGAGAATAAAGAACGAACACGAATAATATGAAAATCGTCAATATCGTCTTTGGGCTTGGTACGGCGATCATCGTCGGGGCGCTCATGGTCGGCGGAAGCGCCTGGCTTGTCAGCCGGGGCCAAAAGGAACGCCTTGGTACGCGATAATATGCTGGATCCGGCGGCAAAACTGAATTCGAAGCTGTTCGACGCGGACGCCGCCCAGGCGCCGACGCGGAACGGCTACGGCGAAGGGCTTGTCGCCGCGGGCGAGAAGGATGCGAATGTCGTCGCGCTGTGCGCCGATCTTGCGGAATCCACGCGCACGGACGCGTTCGCGAAGCGGTTTCCGGAGCGCTATATCGAGCTCGGCGTCGCGGAACAGAATATGGCGACGATCGCCGCGGGGCTCGGCATCTCCGGCAAGATTCCGTTCATCGCCTCGTACGCGACTTTTTCGCCGGGCCGCAATTGGGAGCAAATCAGGACGACGATCGCCTACAACAACGCGAACGTGAAGATCGCGGGGCACCACGCGGGCATTTCGGTCGGTCCGGACGGCGCGACGCATCAGGCGACGGAGGATATCGCAATGATGCGGGCCATGCCGAACATGAAAGTCATCGTTCCTTGCGATGCGATAGAAGCGCGGAAGGCGACGCTTGCGGCGGCGCAGGTCTGGGGGCCGGTATACCTCCGCTTCCAGAGGGAAAAAACGCCCGTGATGACGACGGACGAAACTCCTTTCGTCCCGGGCAAGGCGGAAATCTTCTGGCAGTCGAAGAAGCCGCAGGTGCTCATCGCGGCTTGCGGCGGCCTTCTGCACCATGCCCTTGTCGCGGCACGCGAGCTCGAGAAGGAGAAAATCTGCGCGACGGTGCTGAACGTGCATACGATCAGCCCTCTTGACGAAAGGACGCTCGCCGAGCTTGCAAAGAAAGCCGGCGCGGTCGTTACGGTGGAGGAGCACCAGATCCGCGGCGGCCTCGGCGGCGCGGTCGCGGAAGCGCTTGCGAGGCGGGCGCCGGTGCCGATTGAATTCATCGGACTGCATGACACGTTCGGCGAATCAGGGCCGCCGGAAGAGCTCATCGAAAAGTACGGCATGGGGGTAAAAGACATTAAGGCCGCCGTAAAAAGGGCCTTGCGCAGGAAGTAGCGGTGGAGACGGCGGTCGAGCGGTAGCCGGGCCGGGCCGGTCGCTCCCGTACGTCCGCCGCGGCCTACCCGGAGGTTTCCGCAGGCGCCGCCGCCGCCGACCGAGGGCCTTCTTCGTCCGCCGATTCTAGCCGGTTTTTCCCGGCCTCTTTCGCGCGGTAGAGCGCGCGGTCTGCGCGCGCGACCGCTTCTTCCAAGGATTCTCCTTCCCTCATGGTCGTAATGCCGCCGCTCAAGGTGACGAACGTTTTCTGGCCGCCGAGTTCTACGGGAATGCTGATTTTTGAACGGCGATCCTCCATCGGCCGCGCGGAATTCTCCGGTTCGTAAAATTTATTGATGATGTCCTGCGCCTCCGCGCCGCTGAATGCCACGACGAATTCGTCGCCGCCCCATCGCGAAACAGTATCGCGCGACCGCGTATTGGCGCGGAGGAAATCGGCCGCCGCCGCGACCGCCGCATCGCCCGCGTCATGCCCGTAGGCGTCATTGATCATTTTAAAATTGTCTACGTCAACGATGAGGATGGCGGTAGCGCGCCGCCTTTCGCGCCCTCTTCCTTCGAGGATTTTCTCCTTGAACCCGCGGCGGTTATACGCACCGGTCATTTCGTCCGTGACGGCTTCTTTGCGCGCCCTGTCGAGTTCGGCGCGAAGTTCTTCTATCTTTTCCCGCAACACGGGATCTTCGGCACGCTCCGCCGCCGGCGTCGGATCCTCCAAGGATTTCATGATTCCATCCTAACCGCCCGGCCGCTTTTCCACAACCCTGCGGGCGGGGTATAATACTGCTATGAGGCGCAAATACGATCTCGTGTGCGTGGGGGACGTGGTTATCGATGCGTTCATCCAGCTCGAAGAGGCGCGGGTCGAGTGGGACAAGAAGCACGAACACGCGGAACTCTGCATGGCTTTTGCGGACAAAATCCCGTACCAGTCGCTTTTCGTCGCGCCTGCGGTGGGGAACGCGTCCAATGTCGCAGTGGGTGCGAGCAGGCTCGGCCTTAGAACGGCCATGCTTACCGCGATAGGCGGGGACGGCCACGGCAAGGAAGTGCTCGCCGCCTATAAGAAAGAGAAAGTCGCGGACGAATTCGTGAGGGTGAACCGGAACCTGCCGACCAATTACCACTTTGTCCTTACCTACGATACGGAGCGGACGATTCTTATCAAGCATCAGCCCTTCGAGTACGCGAATCCGCGCGCGCTCGACGCGCGCGCGGACTGGATTTATTTTTCCTCCATCGCGGAGCATACCCTTCCGTTCCACCGCGAGATGGCTGCTTACCTAAAGCGCCACCCCGACGTCAGGATGGGGTTCAATCCCGGTACGTTCCAGTTGCGTTTCGGCACGGAGAAGCTGAGGGATGTCTACCGGCATACGTACGCCCTCTTTTTGAACCGCGAGGAGGCGGAACTCGTCGCGAAAAAACCGGAAGGCACGCCGTTGCCGGAACTCTTCCGGGCGCTCCATAGGCTCGGCCCGAAAATCGTGGCCGTGACCGACGGTCCCGCCGGCGCATACGCGTCGGACGGCGCGGACCGCTACTTCATGCCGCCGTATCCGGACCCGAAGCCGCCGATTTCCCGGACGGGAGCCGGCGACGCGTTTTCCACGGGCTTTATGGCGGCGCTGATTTACGGCCTGCCGGTCCACGAAGCGCTCCGCTGGGCGCCCATAGAATCCATGCACGTCGTTCAGTTTTACGGCGCGCAAACAGGGCTGCTCACCCGGGCCGCGCTCAAGCAGCTGCTCAAAAAAGCGCCAAAAAATTATGTCGCAAAGGCAATCTGACCCGCCGCCGTATCCGCACTTATGAAAGGCCTCCGTGAAATCCTCGAAGATGCCGACGCCCGCCGCGTCGCGGTGGGCCATTTCAATATTGCCGAACTCGCGGCGCTGAACGGTATTTTCGCCGCCGCCCGCGAGCTCAACTTTCCCGTCATCATCGGCGTTTCGGAAGGGGAGCGGGCGTTCATCGGCGTGCGCCGCGCGGCGGCGCTCGTGAGATCTTTGCGCGAAGAATTCGACTATCCGATTTTTCTAAATGCCGATCACACGCATTCGCTGGACAAGGTCCGCGAGGCGGCCGAGGCGGGCTTCGATGAAATTCTGTTCGACGGATCGGCGCTCCCGCGCGAAGAGAATATAAAGCAGACCGCGGAGGCGGCGCGCATCGCGAGGGAAGCCGGACGGGGCATCGGGAAGGATATCGTAGTTGAGGGCGAGATCGGGTACATCGGCGCGGATTCTGAAGTCATTGCGGAAAAACCGGACCTCGTTCTTTCGACGCCGGAGGAAGCGGTTGAGTTCGTGAAAGCGACAGGCGTCGACGTACTGGCGCCCGCCGTGGGGAATATGCATGGGCTTCTGAAATCCATGGTCTCGGGCACGGCGCGCAAGCGCCTCGACATCCCCCGCATCGCCGAGATCAAGGCGGCGATCGGCGCGGCCGGATGCCGCTTCATGACTTCGCACGGCGGTTCGGGCACCGAGGACGCGGATTTCACCGCGGCGGCGAAGGCGGGGATGACCATCATCCATGTTTCAAGCGAACTGCGCCTTGCCTGGCGGCGCGGCGTGGAAGAGGGGCTGAAAGAGAAGCCGGAAGAAATTGCGCCTTATAAGATCCTCCCGCCCGCGGCGGAGGGAATAAGAAAAATCGTGCTTGATCGCCTGCGGCTCTTTAACGCCGCGTGAGGCCGCGCCGCGGTTGCGGAATTTTTGCAATCTGCTACACTATTGGCCATGGAATTAACGGCGACCGCGCGGGATAAATTCGGCAAACAAGTGAAAGCGCTCCGGAAGGAGGGCCTTGTTCCCGCGGAACTCTATGGCCGCGGAGTGGAGAACCGGCACCTTTCCGTCTCGGCGAAGGAATTCGGAAAGGTTTTCAAGGAAGCGGGCACCAACACGATAGTCACGCTCGCAATGGGCGGCGAGAAGCGCCCGATCCTGATCCATGACGTCGCGTGCGACCTGCTGACCGGGGAGCCCGCGCATGTGGATTTTTATCAGGTCCGGCTTGACGAAAAGATCAGGGCGAAAGTTCCCCTGGAATTCGTCGGGGAGGCGCCCGCCGTCAAGGTAAAAGGAGGCGTGCTCAATAAATCCATGACCGAAATCGAGGTGGAGGCCCTGCCGCAGGACCTGCCTCACAGCCTGCAGGTAGACCTTTCGGCGCTCGACGAGATCGACAAGAGCGTTTATGTCCGCGACCTCGCGGTGCCGAAAAGCGTGACGTTGCTTGTGGGAGGCGATACCGCGATTGCGACGGCTACGCCGCCCGCGCCCGAAGAGGAAGCGGCGCCCGCGGCAGAGGCGGTCGGGGATGTTTCGGCCGTGAAAGTTGAATCGGAAGAGAAGAAAGCGGAGCGCCAGGCCGAGAAAGCCTCGGATTCCGAAGCGAAATAGCGACCTGCTATAATAATAGGTGATGCAGAGGCCTTTGAAGCCAAGGGTGCTTGGAGATGTCGCGCCCAGCGGGCGCGCCCGCGCACGGCGCTGGAACGCGTTCGAGGCGCTTCCTCAACGCCTGAATTTCATCGGCGCGGGAAGGCGCCGCACGATCCATTTTCCCTTCGCGCGCGCCTCGAAAATCTTTATTGCGGCGATCGGCGGCCTGTACCTCGCGCTCGGCTCGGTGGCCGCCCCTATACTCCTGCCGAACGCGGCCGGAGACACGGCGACCTCGACGAGCACCGCTGCGGAACAGGCGGCGCTTCAGGGCGAACTCCAACAGCTAGAGGGCCAGATCAACCAGTACGAAGGCCAGGTTTCAAGTTACGAAAGCCAGGGCAACACGCTCCAGGGGGAAATCGATATGCTGAACGCGAAAATCGCGCGGCTCAATCTCCAGATTAAGGCGACCCGGCTCACGATGCAGGAGCTTGATCAGGAAATCACGAGCACCCAGTCGGAAATCACGAGCACGCAGTCGGATATCGCGAATAAGGAATCGGCGATCGGGGGGCTTATGCAGGCCATATATCAAAACGACCATCTGAACCTCATGGAAATATTCCTGCGCGACCCCCGCCTTTCCGATTTTTGGAGCGACAGCCAGGACGTGCTCCTCCTGCAGGACAATTTGCGCATCGCGGTACAGCAGGTGACGGATCTCCAGGGCCAGCTTACGGATCAAGAGCACCAATTCGAAGCATCCAAGGCCGACGCATCGAGCGCCGCGCAGTATCAAGCCGCGCAGGCAGCCGAGGTGGCAGGCACAAAGAATGAAAAAGCCCAGCTTCTCGCCGCGACGCGGGGACAGGAGTCGCGCTACCTGGTACTGCTTCAAAAGACCAAGGAAACGGCGGCTCAGGTGCGGAGCCACATCTTCCAGCTTCTGGGCGGCGGCCAGCTTTCTTTCGGCGATGCCTATCAGTATGCGAAACTTGCCTCGGGCGCCACGGGCATCGACCCGGCGTTCATCCTCGCGGTCCTGGACCGCGAGTCGGCGCTCGGCCAGAACGTCGGCCAGTGCAGCTACCGGACCGCGATGAATCCGCTGGACATTCCGCTTTTTCTCAATCTCACGGCATCGCTGAAACTTGATCCGAATACGATGATGGTATCCTGCCCCAACGCCGACGGAGCGTACGGCGGCGCGATGGGGCCGGCCCAGTTCATTCCTTCCACATGGAATCTCTATGCGAACGAGGTTTCTACCGTTACGGGCGACAGCCCCGCGTCGCCGTGGAACAATGCGGATGCATTCGTCGCAACCGCGCTTTATCTGAATGACGCGATGGCGGGATGCAAGGCGATTTACGGGAACGCGATCAGCCAGGAGCGCTGTACCGCGGCGAAATACTACGCCGGGTCGCGGTGGCGGAACTATCTTTGGACCTACGGGGAAGCGGTGGTCGAACGGGCGCAGAGCTTCGCGGGAGACATTAAGACCATCACGTCATGAGGCCGTTTAAGAAAATAACGCTTCCAAACGGCCTCCGCCTGGTGCTCGCGCCGCGCGCATCGAGCGTCGCAGCGAGCATCTATATCCTCGTGGAGGCGGGCTCCGAATATGAGACGAAAAAAATCAACGGCCTTTCTCATTTCCTCGAGCATATGGTGTTCAAGGGCACCGCGCGGCGGCCGCGGCCGGGGATGATTGCGGAAGAGCTCACCGCGCTCGGCGCCCAGTTCAACGCTTTCACGTCGCAGGAGCTCACCGGCTATTGGGCGAAGGCGGCCGCGGCGAAATTCCCGAAAATACTGGATATCGTCGCCGATCTCTATCTGAACCCGCTTTTTGCGCCGGAAGAGATAGAAAAAGAGCGCGGCGTCGTTATAGAAGAGATGAATATGTATGAAGACATGCCGATGCGGCGCGTGCACGATCTTTTTCTCGAGCTCGTCCACGGCGATCAGCCGGCGGGATGGCGCGTGGACGGGGAAAAAGACGTGATCCGGCGGCTGGGAAGGGAGGACTTCATAAGATACCGCGAGGCGCGGTACGCGGCGCCCGCCACGGTCGTCGTGATGTCAGGGAAATTCGATGAAAAATCGGCGGTTAAGGCAATCCGCGCGACAATGGGCGTCCTTCCCCGCCGGGCGCCGAAAAAGAAGCCGCCCGTCCGCGCGCACGAGGCGCGGCCGCGGATCAGGTTGTCCTTCAAGGAGTCGGGCCAAAGTCACCTGGTCCTCGGCTTCCGCGGGTGGGATATCTTCGACAGGCGGCGTTACGCGCTCCAGGTGCTCGCGGATGTTCTCGGAGGCGGCATGAGCTCGCGCCTCTGGAAGCGGGTGAGGGAAGAGCTCGGCGCGGCCTACTATATCTCCGCGGACGCCGATTTCTCGCTGGATCACGGCCTTTTTACGGTGGCGGCGGGCGCGGATCACGCGCGGACGCATGCGGTCATAGGCGCCATTATGGAAGAATGCCTGCGGCTCCGGAACGAGCCCGTGCCGCCCGCGGAACTCGCCCGTTCAAAGGACCATCTGACCGGAGGGCTCATCCTCGGACTTGAAACCGCCGACGAGCTCGGGGGCTTCTACGGCGAGCAGGAGATCATGACGCGTAACCCGTTGCCGCCGGAAACGATTATAGATAGAATAAACGGTGTTACGGCGGCCGAGGTCCGCGCCGCCGCCCGCGCCGTGCTGAAGGAGCGGGGCGCGAATCTCGCCATCATCGGCCCGCACCGGAATGAATCCGCTTTCGAAAAACTACTTCAATTCCCCAAAAATTAAGCAAAATGGAGTCCAGGCCGATGTTTGAAATTTCATGGGGGAGCCTCTGGCGGATCCTGCTTTTCGTCATGCTCGTCGCCGTCTTTTATGCCGGGCGCCAGATCCTGCTCGGGCTCTTTCTCGCCATCATCATCTCGTCGGGCCTTGAAGGGCTCATCAACTTCGTCGGGAAAATCGGGATTCCGCGCAGCGTGAGCGTCATCCTCGTTTTCCTCGGCATCGCCTCCGCTTTCATCTTCATCGTTTATTCCGTCGCGCCGATCGTGCTCGTGGAGCTCAACTCGATTTTTTCCGGTACCGGCATCGCGTCCTCCCTCGGCGGGGGGCTCGGCGCGTTCTTCCATTTAAGCGGGCCGCAATCGCCGCAGGCCAAACTTCAGAGCATTTCCTCGGCCCTCTTCTCCGGCAGCTCGCCGTTTACATTTTTCTCGAACGCGGTCGGAAGCGTCGGCCTTGCGGTCGCGGTCATTCTCTCTTCGTTCTACCTGAGCTTGAGCAGGGACGGCGTCGAACGCTTCCTTAAGGTGGTCATTCCGCCCGCGTACGAATCGACGGCGCTCCGCATCTATGAGCGTTCGCGCAAGCTTATCAGCAATTGGTTCCGGACGCAGATCCTCCTCTCGCTCATCTTCGGCTTTACCGTATGGGCGGGACTTACGCTCCTGCACGTGAAATACGCGCTTCTCATCGCGTTCCTCGCGGGCATCTTCGAGATCGTCCCGTTCGTGGGGCCGTTCCTCTCGGGCGCGCTCGCCGTCATCGCCGCCCTCTCGACCTCCGCTACGCTCGCGTTCTACACGCTCATCTTTTTTGTCATCGCGGAGCAGTTCGAGGCGAACGTGCTCGTGCCGCTCTTGAACCAGCAGATCGTGGGAATCCATCCCGTGATCGTGATCGTCGCCCTCCTTATCGGGGCGGAAGTGGCGGGCGTGCTCGGCATCATCATTTCCGTCCCGGCCGCCGGCATCTTCCAGGAAGTCATCCAGGAGTGGTCTACGAAGCGCCGCGGGGCGCCCGCATAGGCCTCCGCGCCGCCGCCTCGTGTTAAAATTCCATTAACGCATGGACAAGTTCTATATCACCACACCGATTTATTACGTAAACGGCAAGCCGCATATAGGCCATGCCTATACGACCGTCGTGGCGGACGTCCTCGCGCGTTGGCGCGCCGCGCAGGGGATGGAGGTCGTCTTTTCCACGGGCGTGGACGAGAATTCCCAGAAAACGGTGGACGCGGCAAAGAAAGAAGGCGAAGAAATCCAGCCGTACCTGGATCGCATGGCGGAAATATGGGAAGCCGCGTGGCGGAAGCTCGGCATATCGAACACCGATTTTATGCGTACGACGGAGGATCGGCACCTCGAAACCGTAAGGGAGTTTTGGAAGAGGATGGACGCGGCGGGCGATCTCTACCGCGGCAAGTACGAAGGTCTTTATTGCAAAGGGCACGAATCTTTCCTCAAGGAAGACGAACTCACGCCCGAAGGGCTCTGTCCCGATCACGCCACGAAGCCGGAATTCGTATCCGAGGAAAATTACTATTTCCGCCTTTCAAGATATCAGAAGCCGCTTATGGATCTTTACGCCGCGCACGGCGATTTCGTGGCGCCCGCGCGCCGGTTCAGCGAGGTAAAAAGCTTCGTCGAAAACGGGCTGGAAGACGTGAGCTTTTCCCGCGAAGGCCGCGAGTGGGGGATCCCGGTGCCGGACGACCCTCATCAGTCGATTTACGTCTGGGCGGACGCGCTCGTGAGCTACGCGACCGGGGCGGGGGGCATCGAGGGATGGGAGGAGCATCCGGCCGATATTCATGCGGTAGGGAAGGACATCCTTCGGTTCCATGCGGTGATCTGGCCCGCCATGCTCATGTCGGCCGGCCTGCCTCTGCCCGGCCAGATTATCGCGAACGGATTCCTCACGGCGGGCGGCGTGAAGATGGGCAAGTCGCTCGGCAACGCCGTCGACCCGCTCGCGCTTGCGGAGCGCTACGGCGCGGACGCCCTGCGCTATTTCCTCCTGCGCGAGACGCCCTACGGCGAGGACGGCGATTTTTCCGAAGAAAAGCTCCGCGAGCGCTATAACGGCGATCTTGCGAACGGACTCGGCAATTTCGCGGCGCGCGTGCTCGCGCTCGCGGAAAAAGAAGAGCTCGCGCCGGCGGAAACCGATGACGGCTTCGGCCAGGCGATCGCGGAGATGCGCCGGGCGGCCGCCGAAAAGACGGGAGAGTTCAGGTTCGGCGACGCGCTTGCGGCGGTCTGGAAGGCCATCGCATTCGGCGATCGGTATATAAATGAAAAGAAGGTCTGGGAGATAAAAGATCCGGCGGAGCGCCGAAGGGCGCTTTCCAACCTCGCGGCGCTTCTTGAGGGCGCGGCCGAGACGCTTGATCCGTTCCTTCCTTCCACTTCGGCGAAGATAAAAGAGGCGTTCATCCGCGACGGCGCGGTCCTCAGGGCGCGGAAAATACCGGCGCTGTTCCCGAGGATTGCGTAGCGCGCCATATTGATGGAACTATTCGACGCCCATGCGCACGTGCAGTTTTCCGCCTTCGATGCCGACCGCACAGAAGCGGTGGCGCGGGCGCGCGCGGCGGGCGTGCGGTTCGTGAGCGTGGGTACGCAAATCGATACCTCCCGCGCCGCGGTCGCGCTTGCGGAGGCGCATGAAGGCGTCTACGCCGCAGTCGGACTCCATCCCGTCCATACGAGCCGTTCCCGCCACGACGAGAACGAGCTTGGCGGGGGAGAGGCGGCGAAGGCGTTCACCTCCCGCGGCGAGGTATTCGTTGCGGAGGCATACCGCGCCCTTGCCGCGCATCCGAAAACGGTCGCGATCGGCGAATGCGGCCTGGACTATTTTCGCTTTCACGAAGGCGAGCCGCAGGAAGCGCAGAGGAAAAAACAGGAGGCGGCCTTTACGGCGCAGATCGCGCTTGCGCGCGAGGCCGGGAAACCTCTTATGATCCATTGCCGGAATGCGTTCCCGGACCTCATTGCGATATTGAAGGAGCGCCGCGGGGAGCTCCGCGCGGCCGGCGCGGGAGGGCCGGGCGTCATCCATTTTTTCGCCGGCGGCGCGGATGACGCGCGCGAGCTCCTCGCGCTCGGTTTCTCGTTTACGTTCGGCGGCGCCGTCACCTTCCCTCCGAGGAAGGGCCGCGCGGAGGGCGATTACGACGCGCTCGTGAGGATGATTCCCGCGGACCGGATTCTCTCCGAGACGGATGCTCCCTACGTGGCGCCCGCGCCGTGGCGCGGCAGGCGCAACGAGCCGGCTTACGTCGCGGAAGTGGTGAAGCGACTCGCGGAGCTTAAGGGCATTCCGCGGGAAGAGATGGCGTCGCAGATCATGGAAAACGCCCGGCGGATATTCAAAATAAGTTGAGAAAACAGGCGTTCCGGCATACAATGGGGAAGTAATCATGTCAAAGTACGACCCCGCGCGCATCGAAGCGAAATGGCAGAAAAAATGGCTTGAAGGGGGGATTTTCCGCGCCGACGACGGTTCGCGGAAGCCAAAATATTATCAGCTGGAAACGTTCCCATATCCCTCGGCGGCAGGCATCCATATGGGACATCCAAAGGGCTATACCGCGGAGGATATCCATGCCCGCTATATGCGCATGCGCGGCCGGGAGGTGCTCTATACGATGGGGTGGGACGCGTTCGGCCTCCCTACCGAAAACTACGCGATAAAAATAGGGAAATCGCCGAAGGAAGTCGCCGCGGAAAACATCGACAACTTCCGGCGCCAGGTGCGGCTCCTCGGTCTTTCTTATGATTGGGATCGCGAGATAAATACGTCGTCGCCGGAATATTACCGATGGACGCAGTGGCTCTTCATAAAGCTCTATAAAAAGGGGCTTGCGTACCGCGCGAAGGCGCGCGTCAACTGGTGCCCGCAGGACCAGACCGTGCTTGCGAACGAACAGGTGATAGAGGGAAAATGCGAACGGTGCGGCGCGCTCATCGAAGAGCGGGAAATGGAACAATGGTTCCTAAGGATCACGGCGTATGCCGAGCGCCTGCTCGCCGGCGCGAAGGGGCTTGGCTGGCCCGCGGCGACCGTAAAGCGGCAGGAGGACTGGATAGGAAAGAGCGAAGGCGCATTGCTCGGGTTCCCGATCGCGGATTTCCCCGAATCGATCGAGGTTTTCACTACGCGGCTCGACACGCTTTTCGGAGCGACCTACGTAGTGCTTGCGCCGGAACACCCGCTCGTCGGGCAACTGAAGCCGAAGATTGCGAATTGGAAAGAGGTTGCGGGGTATATCGAGGAAGCGTCGCATAAGACCGAGCTTATGCGGCAGGAAGCAGCCAAAGAAAAAACCGGCGTCGAATTGAAGGAAGTGAGGGCCGTGAATCCCGCCACGAAGGAGGAAATTCCGGTTTGGATCGCCGACTACGTGCTCGGTTCTTACGGAACGGGCGCCATTATGGCGGTGCCGGCGCACGACGAGCGGGATTTCGAGTTTGCAAAAAAGTTCGGCCTGCCGGTGAAGCAGGTCGTCTGCGGCCGCTATCCGGAACCAGTGTGTCCGGTATTGGATGCCGCCTATGTCGGCACGGGCCGCCTCGTCGGCTCCGGCAAGTTCGACGGCATGGATTCGGAGGAGGCGAAGAAAGCGATTGCCGAATTCGTCCGCGGCACGATGAAAACGCAATACAAGCTCCGCGACTGGTCGGTTTCGCGCCAGCGCTATTGGGGCGCGCCGATCCCGATGATCCATTGTCCGAAATGCGGCATCGTTCCGGTGCCCGAAAAGGACCTCCCCGTCCTCCTTCCCGAGCTGGAGAATTACCGCCCGCGCGGCATGCCGCCGCTTGCCGGGTCGCCGGAGTTTATCGATGTAAAATGTCCGGAATGCGCCGGCGCGGCCCGGCGCGATCCGGAGACGCTCGACACCTTCGTGGACTCGTCGTGGTATTATCTCCGCTACGCCGACCCGCGCAACGAAGAAGCGATTTTCGACAAGGAGAAAGCGCGGCGCTGGCTCCCGGTCGACCTCTATGTCATCGGCGCGGAGCATACGGTACTGCATTTGCTTTATTCGCGCTTTATCACGAAATTCCTGCATGACGAGGGCTATCTCGCGTTCGACGAGCCGTTTACGAACCTCAGGCACGTCGGGCTTATTCTCGGCGCCGACGGCCAGAAAATGTCGAAGAGCAAGGGGAACGTCGTGAATCCGGACGGTTTGGTAAAGGAATTCGGCGCCGATGTCGTACGCCTCTATCTTATGTTCATGGGTCCTTTCGAGGATGCCCATCCGTGGGAGCCGAAAGGCATCCTCGGGATGGAACGTTTCCTTTCCCGCGTATGGAAGTGGGGCGAGCGTGCCGTAGCGGCGCCGAGCGGAGAGAACGCGCCGGCGGTTCATAAGGCGATAAAAAAAGTGGGCGGAGACATCGAACGATTTAAGTTCAACACGGCAATCTCAACGCTTATGATCCTGCTGAACGATCTCGAAGCGGGGGACCGGCCCGTCCGCGAAGACGCCGAGAGCTTTATCAAAATGCTGTATCCCTTCGCGCCGCACCTCGCGCAGGAATTGTGGTCGCTCGGGGGCCATGAAAACTGCCTCGACCGCGAACCGTGGCCTTCCTCCGATTCGGCGCTCGCGAATGCTGAAAAGATCACGCTTGTGTTCCAGGTGAACGGAAAGGTGCGCGGGACGGCGGAGGCGGATGCGGCAATCGGCGGAGACGAGGCGAAGGCGCTGGCGCTCGGCGATCCGAAAGTGCGCGCCGCGCTCGCCGGCAAGGAGCCCCAAAAGGTCATTTATGTCGAGAAGAAACTCGTGAATATCGTCGCGTAGCGGCGCACCGGCAATGGCATCCAAAATGATCGGCTTCGTCTTCCTCATCGTCGTCTTCGGCGGCGTTTTCCTTTTCATCTATAATTCCGGATACCTTACGAAAGGGATCACCTTCCTTAAATCAACCGTGCCGAGCTATCAGGCGGCGAACGGGAGTCCTTCCGGCGGAGGGAACGGGAGCGGCGGGGCCGGATCCGGCGGCGCCGGAAGCAGCGGCGCGGGCGGCGGATATTCTCTTTCCGCACCGCCCTCATCTTCTTCCCCGTCCCTTTCCGATATCCCGCCCGGCTTCACGGCGGCCGATCTCTCGCCGTACTTCCGCGAAATACGCTTCGGCTCGGTGAGTCCCGCCCCCGCCCAAGTTTTCGGCTCCACCGGATACGGCGAGATTACGCTCGACACCCATTATTCGAAGCCGTCCACGACGATCGACGTGACAGGATGGGAAATAAAAACGAACCGCGGCGGCGAGTATCTCCCGCAGGCCGTCGAGATCTACGACCCGCTCGGCATCAATCCCCAGTCGGACATATTCCTCAAGAACGGGGATACGCTCCATATCTATTCCACCTCCGCGCCGCTGAACCTCCGTCTTAACGAATGCCTCGGCTATCTCCCGAACCGGAACCAGTTCGATCCGCCCTTGCCGCAGAACTGTCCCAGCATCGGCCTTGCGGGTCTCCAGGCGTTTACCGGCGCATGCCAGGATTATATCCTCTCGCTGAACGGCTGCCGCGCGCCGGATCTCTCGAGTCCGGAAATTCCCCCGTACGATTACGCGTGCCGCCAGTACCTCACCGGGAAGTTCGATTATCGCTGGTGTTTTAACACCTATTACCGCGACCCGAATTTCCTCTCGAACGAGGTTGACGTTTGGATGGGATCGAGCCCGCTTGACCAGTATCACGACCGCGTGGAACTCCTCGACCGGCAGGGGCTTCTCGTAGATTACTATTCATACTGAAGGCGCGTTGCGCCGCGAGGGCTTATTTCCTTTCTGCAAGCGTCAGTTTCGCCTCGAACCGTTTCGCGCCGCGGAGGACGGTGAGCGCGATTTCGTCGCCGACGTTCAAATTTTCCAGAAAATCCTGGATAGGATGGTCGCGATCGAGGCGCGCCCCGTTCAGCGAGAGCACGATGTCTTTTTCGCGGAGGCCGGCTTTCGCGGCGGGGCTCTCCGGCACCACCGCTCCGTCATGGTTGCTTTCGCGGATGGCGAGCGCGCCGTAGTCCACCGGGAGGTCGAGCTTCGCCCTAAGGTCGTCGTCGATCATAAGATAGCGGAGGCCGAGAAGGGGGCGCCGGATGCGTCCGTAGCGCGCGATGTCCTCGAGGTCGCGCCGGGCGGCGTTCACGGGGATCGCAAAGCCGATGCTCTGCGCGCCGGAAACGACTGCGGTGTTGACGCCGACGACGAGGCAGTTTTTGTCCACGAGCGGGCCGCCCGAGTTGCCGGGATTGATTGCGGCATCGGTCTGGATGAGTCCGCGCATCTCCTGCGGCGCGGCGTCCGGCTCCGCCTGCGCCGTCACGGAGCGGGACAGGCCGGAAACAATGCCGAGAGAGACCGTGTTCCGGAAAATGCCGAGGGCGTTCCCGATTGCGATGACCGACTGGCCGAGCTTCAGCTTCGCCGCATCGCCGAGTTTTAAGAAGGGAAGCCCGCCTGCGCCGATTTTAAGGATAGCGACATCGTTGATGGGATCGCGGCTCAGGATCTCCGCCGGGAACCGCCGGTCCCCATCGAGAATCACCGTATATGCCGCACGCCGGTCGGCGACCACGTGCTTGTTCGTGAGGATGAGGCCGTCCGGCGCGACCACCGTGCCTGATCCGCCGCCTACTTGGACCATGCCGTTTTTATCCACCATATCGCTCGGGATTTTGAGCGTTCCGGCGCCGGCTCCCTTGCCGATCCCGGGGCGCCGCCCGCCCGCCCCCTCCGGGATGAAGGGGAACATTTCCTTCGGAAGCTCTTTTTCCAGGTCTTCCAGATGTTTCGAAATGACGATCGAGACTACCGAGGGCATAACCTTCTCGACAATCCGGATCACGCGCTTGTCATCCATAATCTCATTCTACCATGTTTGCGCGCGCGGGTTCGGCCGCAAGCGCTTCTATAAGAAGAACATTATGCGGAAACTATGCCGCGGGTTGATATTTCTCTAGGATCAGCCGCTCAAGCTGTGCAATCAGGTTTTCGGAATCCTTATAGCTGATGAATTCGCTCGTGGTAAATCGTAGCGAGTTCGAAACAGCGTTTTTTTCCTGATGAACGCAAATAATCGGGCGATGATAGGCATCCGCCCATCCAAGTTCTATTTCTTGCCCCGTTGAGGGGCAAGAAACTTCAGCAATCATGAGGTCGCAATGTTCGATTCGCTCTTTGGTAATCTGCTCCGGTTTGTTTTTCTCTTGCGGCAAGAAAACATCATTATTTTCGTACAGCCGAGATGCTCGAACCGCCGCATAAAATTCGCCTTTCCAAGGCAGCGCGCTTGCATGAGTTATGACGATTTTTGTTGCGGTCATTATAGCTTACGGGCGAAATTTGAGGTATCTCGGTTTCTCGATAGGTTTCTCCATTGTTGATCGCAGCTCGTTTCGCGCCAGTATTTCTCTTCATCTTGATTCCTACACATGCGGATTGGGCGGCAAGACGCCAAACGAAGCCCTTGCCGAATTCAAAACCTAGTCCGCCATATGTGTGTGCCTAAAACAAATTGTATCGGGACGATCAGCGCGATCGAGGAGACTCGCCTATGCCAGACGTCTCATCGACGAAAAAGTTGATTCCGTCCGAACGGAGCCTGAAGTATCCCGCGTTTTCGATAAAGCCGCTCGACGAATCGTGATTCATATGTCTCAAAAACGCACGCATCACACCAGCGTGCGTAACAACCAAAACGGTCTTTCCCTGATACGTTACGGCAATCTCGCGCAAGAATGTGATGAACCGAGCCGTTAATTCGTCATCGTTTTCGATATCTTCCGCGGCTTTCAATTTTTTCCCCTCCTCATAGGGCAATGCCGTAAGTTGTCTCAGAAATTCCTCATTCTCTTCTCGAAATAGCGTTTGCGGCTTCCCCTCGTACTTTCCGAAATTGCGTTCACGAAGAAGATGACTGGTATTAACGGCGAGCTTCTTTTCAAGTGTAATTATCTCGGCGGTCCTCCGTGCACGTATTAGGTCCGATGAGAATACGGCGGCGAAATGGATATGTTTAAATTTCTTTGCGAGATTGGTCGCTTGGCTCTCCCCGATGCTTGTAAGAGAAAAATCTGATTGGCCCTGAATGAGGCCTTTCGCGTTCGCATCGGTTTCGCCATGCCTGACGACATAGAGGATACACATCGTTTTCATACATTTTAAATGTTATGACGCTCAAGATCGATACTAGCCAAAATTATTTCCACTGTCTCTTGTGGTGTGCGCTTTGAATTGTCGATGGTCGTGCCGAACGATGGTGTATGGATGCCGATTGCATAGTGACGCTTGATCCGATCCCGTTCCACACCGTCGAGTTTCCTGCCACCCCGGTCGGAGAGTGCCGTCTCAATGGATGGCGCGAGAGTAAAATAATGGATCGGCGTCCCGATGCCCGCAAGCGCATCGGTCATATAGGCGTGGTTCTTTTCGGAGAGAGGATAAGGGACGATGCAGGAGATGCCGTGCTTTGTGAAAATGCGGATGACCGCTACGGCATTTTCAAGATTTATGGGAACCGCCTGATCGATCTGCATCCACGCAATCATGTCGCGCAGAGCATCGATCTCCACGATTGCCGAGTTTGAGATCTTCTCGGCAAGGAGTTTTGCCGCGGTACTCTTGCCGGAATTAATGGAGCCGTTGAGAAAGATGATCATAGGTTATTCAATGATTTTCTTTTTCCGCCCGACGATCGCGAGCGCCTGCGTATCGGTAAGCGGCACGATGGGAAATTTTGATTTCGCGCGGGATTCGTTAATGACGCCTACGTACTCCTTGTTGTTATAGTGTGGGGCGACGCCTACATTGGTCAGGCAAAGTCCTTTTGTGTGTATCACCTTCACCGTTGGAAGCGCTCGGACTACGCTCGGGTCATCCAGGGGAGTGATGAACGCGATGTCTGGTCCTGCAAGAATGCTGCCCGCGCTTATGCCATAATACAGCCCGCCCTTTTTGGTGAATTTGGCTATCACCTTATCCAATCCTGTCTTTCTGATGCCGTGCAGATAGAGGAACGTGTTACCTCCGCATACATAGACGGCGTCGATGTATGCAAGTTCATCTTTCCTTATTTTTCTATCCAAACTGAAAATCTCGATATTCTTCTCGGCGATGCCGATTCTCGCGATCATCCTCACTTGCCGCTTCACCCATTTCCAATCTTTGTTTTTCTTGTCCGCGGTAGTGACCAGAAAGATTTTTATTTGAGCGGGTTTCTTACTGATCAGGCGCAGGAATTCTTTCGCGATCTTCGGATTGTATTCCCATCCGCAGGAAGTGAGGAGAAGCTTCATATTCTTATTATCTCACAATCACCGATGTAAAGTATTGCTCTTGGAAATGGGTGGTTGTCCGGATGTCGTCGTCGCTAAAATCCATGCCTTCGGGCGCGAGCACCAGCTTGTCGTCATCATCATCCAGGCGATGGATGATCGCGATACATTTTCCCGTGAATTCCTTGAGCGGCTCATTTATGCCCAACACATAGGCATCAACCTCCTCGCCATCGCTGCTTTTCGTATTTTGGATAGATCCGTAGTTGATTGGATATTCAAAATTCCACTTTGGATGCTCGCTCCCGAGCGGGCGATCGATAGTTGCGGTTACGGTTTTATGGAGGAACCGCAGTGCGGCATTTTCTTCATATTTTTCGATAAGTTTGATATCTGTAAAATCCTTTTCGCGGCCAAGCGCTCGTTTGAATCGCTTCAACTCATCAAGATTCATAAATGGGATGCCTTCGATGACGAGCGCCGATCTAATGGCTTCTTCGGTAGTGGTGGGGTAAGTATCCCATGAAAGCTGGCGGATGATATCGATGCCGGGCTTGCTGAGGAAGATCTTCCCGTACCGCTCTTCTTCGGTCCATCCGCCTTCCGCGCGGAGTTTCTCGAAAAGCTTTGACGTTGCGGCGATATCCAGATCGCGCGCCGGACGGATGCCCAGCGCCTCAAGGGTGCCGCTTGAAACGACGACATATTCGCCGAAGGGGAGGTTGAGCGCTTTGATGCGGGAGAAGATGTCGGATTGGGTCGTGTTTGCGTGTTTCAGAAGAATGGCCGCTATATCAGTTCTCAAATTTATACCTTCCAGTTTCTTGATCGGTATCCATTCGAGGATATACTGGTTGTTTGGTGAATTGCGTTCCGCTTCCGGGCCGCCGAGTGTCGGTGTGCCGGCCCAAGACTTCGCAATATAGAAGTATTGTCGGTTGCTATCTTCTTCGAGCTCTCCGATTTTTTCTCCGAGCAGTACATCCAAATTGGTTTCTTCTTTTAGCTCTCTTATTGCGGCCTCTTCCGGAGTTTCGTTGGCCTCAACACCGCCGCCCGGAACGGCATAATATTCATCCCCATTCTTGAAGCGATGGAAGAGGAGAACTTTGCCGTTATCGAGCACAAATACCGCCGCACGATGCCTCATGAGAAATCGACGAATATTTTCTTTTCTTTCGCGTCGATTCGGATTCGTCTTCCATTCGGCAAAGGAATCTGCGGTGCGGTGTGTCCGATGTCGAGATTGTGGATGATCGGGATAGAAGAATTGTACTGCCTTACGGTTTTGGTGATTGCCGCTCTTTGCGCTTCCCGGTGGGCGTGTTTCTCTTCCGCGTTGCGTTCGTTACTAAATTCCCACGCTTTCGGGCGGCCGGTCAGCACAGCTTTCACGCGCTGCAAGATTCCTCGCTCGCCGAGGGCGCGATAGACGCGGCGCACGTAATCGGCTGAGGGAATTTCTTCGGAGGTTTCGGCAAAAAGCACGACATTTTCGAAATCCTGAAGCGACGGGATTTGAACCCCGTGCCGCAGGAGCTCGTCGATGGATTCTACGCACCCGCCCCATGTAGTGCCTTCGGCATTTTGCGTGCCGTCCCAGAGCCATCCCTCATTCTTTTCATAGACGCGCTCTTTGTCGAGATTTGCCGGATCATTCCAGTCGAGTCCCATGTCGTTATACATATCACTTGGCTTCAGTTCGAATTCGTCTTTATCGAACAGGGCGTGCTTAAGATATTCCACCGTGTAGGGATCCATGCGTTTTTGCATCGCGAACTCGGTAAAGAGCGATCCGCCGTAGTAGGAGGGGATGCCATGCAGCCAGAGGAAATTCTCAAAGTGTGTATTGTCGCTGAACCCAAAAAATGGCTTGGGATTATTGACGAACGGCTCGACGGGAAGATTTTTGATATACGTTATCTGATCGTCGCCGCCGAGGGACGCGATGACCGCCTTAACCTCTTTATTCTCGAACGCATCAATCAAATCTTTTGATCGTTCCTCTTTTGAAGCGCCGATCTTTTTAGTGGTGGGGAATTCCACCGGTTCAAGTCCAAATACCTCACGCAAGCGCTTCAAGCCGAGCTCATATACCCAGGGCCATTTCCCCGGCGCAGCGAAGGAAGGGGAAAGGACGGCAATTTTGTTGCCGGGGCGTAGTTTGTCTAAACGTGCAAAGTCCATAATTTGTATTATAGATCAGGATTATTCTTCAGCAGGTTCGAATCCTGGACACCTGCCGACTTTCATCGCCTGAACTGCATTTCAAAAAGATAGCAAAACTCGAGGCCGGAAGGTCTCTCGAACCGATGCCCTAACGGGCGGAGGCGGAAGGATTCGAACCTTCGATGCCATTTCTGGCATAACGGTTTTCAAGACCGTCCGTTTCAACCGCTCACGCACGCCTCCTCTCTAAATATGGATGCCGCCACCGCTCGCAGGGGGATCACGCGCCACGAGCCGCGGATTTCATCAAAATAGTAAGCGAACCCGGGCGTCGGCACAAGGCGGAACAGGCGGGGCGGGGCGGGGCGGGGGATTTGCGCGGTTCGGCCACCCCCGCCGGGCTATATAAAAGCGCAAGGGCCTAAAAGATCGCCGCTTTGCTAAAATAAGTCCATGAACTGGTATTCGCTCGCCATTATAAGCGTGGTACTGCTTGCCATTGCGAACTTGTTCCAGCGCGCCCTGATGGAAGACGCAGAGAGCAGTACGATAAGCTATTCGCTCGTTTTCCAATTGGCCTGCGGCGCGCTTGTCGGGGTTGCGGCGGGCTTGCATGGATTTTCTCTCCCGCCGATGCCGCGGCTCATCCCGAATTTTATCCTCACCGGCGTGCTTTACGGCACGGGAACGCTATTGCTTCTTAAGGCCTTACAGCGCGCGGAGGTTTCGGAAGTCACGGTGCTTAAGTCATCGAGCGGCCTCTGGACTATTGCGGTTGCCACGTTGTTTTTCGGGGAATCGCTCACCGCGTTGAATATCGTAGGAATCGTTCTCATCTTCGTAAGCGTCGTCATCGTCGTCTACGGAAGAAATGCATTGCGCTTCGGCAGGGAGGGATTGTACGCGCTCGGCGCTGCGTTCTGCTATGGCACGGCATTTGCCAACGATGCCTTCATTCTGCGATACGCGGATGCGCTTTCATATACCACCGCCGCTTTTCTCCTCCCCGCTATTTTTATCTTTCTTATTCGTCCACGGGTTGTCTTCGAATTAAAACCCCTGGCTCGCCCGGCGACCGTCGTGAAAATGATATTCCTTGCGGTTACGTATTCAGCGTCGGCGATACTATTGTATCTCGCATACCAACGAGGCGGCGCCATATCGCGGCTCGCTCCCATCAATCAATCGGTGATCGTGCTTACGGTGATGCTTGGCGCCGTTTTTCTTAACGAGCGTGACCGCCTTTGGAAAAAGGTCGCTGCGGCCCTCGTCGCCGCGTTCGGCGTATTCTTGCTCAGGTGAGGAATCACTCCGCGTGGACCTACCGGGAATCGAACCCGGACCTCCTCCATGCCATGGAGGCGTTCTACCACTATACTATAGGCCCATATTGCCGTCCTGCATCCGATTGCGTATAGTGTATCCCAAAAGCCCTCGTAGCTCAACGGATAGAGCGGATCCGTCCTAAGGATACGATGGGGGTTCAATTCCCTCCGGGGGCACCCGAACAGAACTTAACGGTTTTTCGGAGACCGAATTGTGGGCGGCGCAAAGCGCCGCCCACTGATCCCCCCATTTTTCCAAACGAATTTGGAGCGTCGCCTGCGGCGACGCGCACTTTTCTTTCGACGAGGAGGATGTGCGAGCCAATCATTCTGCTTGTGTGAAAAATCGAGTAAGGGTTGGAAATGTTTAGCTGTTCCACTCAGGCTCTCGGATGACTACGGCGGAAACGGTGACCTTAGCATTGTTAGGGTGCTTATTCCTGGAACTGTCCAGATGACCCTTGGTTATCGATAAGAACCCGCCGGGATGAAGCGTTTGTACGAAATCGCCGAAAGGTTTGGACGCGGAAAGATGGCTTACGGTTAGCTAACCAAGTTTCCTCATCCTTTCGAGTGATGCTTGGGGCGGAAAGCTAACGACTTCCCGCCTCTTTTTATTTTGTTAAAATGAAGTTATGAGTAAAGATTTATCACGAGTTGAATTCTATTTTCCAAACGGAGAATTCAAAGACAAAACTGAGATTGTTGAATCAATTATCTTCTTGATGAAAAACCAAGGTAGTATTGATTATTCTGGTTATGCTGATATCGAACTATTAAGGCAGGGCTTACTAGATCATATTGGAAATGGGAATATTGAACAGTATAAGGAAATTTCCGAAGATCAAAAATCAGAGATAGAAAAAGTCATTTCGGAAACTGTCGAGAAGTGCGACGAGAAATTATCTGTCCCGACGAGGAATTTTATCTTTGTCCATCCATATCTCACGACTAAAGACGATAAAGTTTTTGATGGCGTAATGGCGGTTGCTGTTTATAGTTGCGTTTTTCATTTGTTTATAAATTTAGAAGAATATTCGGAAGAATCTATCAAAAATACTGTCGCCCACGAGCTAAATCATACAATTTATTACTATCACCATTACGATGACTTTAATAGCTATACACTTTTAGATGAAATATTGCTGGAGGGATTGGCGGAAAATTTTAGGGAACAATATTTTGATCCTAAAACTACAAAGTGGGCGGGGGCATTAGAAAAAGAGGAAGCTTTTCAGATTCTAAAAGATTTAGATAAAAACACGCTAGAATCAAAAGAACAAAAAGTGATAAAAGAATTTTTATTTGGAAATGGTAAATATAAAAAATGGAACGGATATTCTACGGGCTACTGGTTAGTCAAGGAGTTTATAAATAGAAACAAAAATCTATCTTGGGAAGAGTTAATGAAAACTGACCCCAAAAGATTTATGGAGGTAACAAACTAAAAAAAGCGCAACAATCTCGAGAGTTGTTGCGCTCTGAGGGAGCGAGCGAGGCACTGTGTTACTTGCGAGTGCCACACTTGCCGTTGCCGCCACCACCGGAACTGCACTGTTCCTGACACACGATCGTGCCGGGAAGAGGCTTGTCACTGGAGGTGACTTTCCAAGAAAACTTCTTGGAGTTCTTCATGGCAGTCTCCTTTCTGGAGTTAAGGTACATAATGCGAAGAACATCTCCGCATCCATGTATAAATGCATGTCTCTAAGTCAAACAGAAAATTCTGAATCATCTTCTCTCTCCGAAGTGAGGACGGCTCGGCAGGAGGGGGCTGGGGGAGGAATGCCGAGCCGTCCGAGCGTTGGTATCCTCGCCGCCTCGCCCGAAAACTTGGAGGGCGGAACCGAGCAGAAATTTCCCTTTCCTTTTTTGAATTTTTCCAGGGGGGCGCAAAAGAAAAATTGTAAGGGAAAATGTTCTGCGAGGTTGCCGCCGGAGCGATAGCGGAGGCGGGCGGCGGGGCGGAGAGCGTGCGATTTAGTTTCGTTTCACCACGCGCTCCGCGCGTGGCACATTACCGATTTTGAAAATAGGTGCGAGCTTGGTAAAATAGAGACACCCGAAACTTCCTTTTTGCAAACCATGGGTTTATACTCAACGGCAGTATCGAAGTATCGGATCTCGACAAAAAGGATGGATGTATGCAATCGCAATACTCCACTATCACCGCAGGGGTGCACCCTGCGACGTCCTTAAACGCGGTAGCGAATACGGCTTTCGCATATCTGAACGGAGTGTTTTGCTATAAGAATCTCCGTTCCGATTCCCAGGAGCCGCTCATCATTGTTCTGAGCGGTGCCGCATGGATCTGCGAGCTTCCGGTTCCTGCCGGAGGCGCGTTCCCTGCCGAGCGCAGGTGCCTGATGGCCTTGGCAGATAACGCATTCGCAGAGTTGCCGCAGATTGATCCGCGGCTCTGTCACTACGTCTACGCGAGAGGCAGCTCGTCGATGGAAATCGGTGCGCCCGTATTTACGGGGGCCGAAGTCCGACAGGTCCGCTGTCTGCACAACGGGTGCTTACGACGGGACCTAGACGCTGCGCGCCGCCGCGGCGACCTGGAGGCCGCCGCCGGTATCGAAAGCAAGATCGCCCGTATATGTGCGATGGTTCAAAAACATCCGCACCTACGGGCATTATCAGGGGCCCTGAGGAGCGGTGCACGGCAGATTAATTTTGCCATACCCGCTTCCCGGCTGATTCGCTCGGAAAAAATATTCGGGCGGGTCGTCTAGATTTATCATGAAGCCCTTGCGGGCGGCCGTGTCGGATTATTTCCGACGCGCGGCCGCCCGCTTTTATTTTTGCGCGGTTTGCCTATAATGAACCGCATGGAAGCGTGCCAGAGCGGTTGAATGGGCCTGACTCGAAATCAGGTATGCCCGAAAGGGCATCGGAGGTTCGAATCCTCCCGCTTCCGCAGACAAGGCGATAATATCGCGGCGATCGTTCCCGCCGAAGCGGTAGGCGGAACGCTATTGACACGGAACGTGCGGCCGGTATAATGGGAGTGCTTCCAAAGACCGCAGGCATCCCATATCGATTACATAAAGAGGGAATAAGGCCTGTCGAGGAAATAGCGTTGCGGCTTTGGGGTGCCGCTTTTGTTTTATCAAAAATCACTTACCCGCCATCATGAAGACCAAAGCAAGAAAACAGGAAGAACTCGCAAAGGCGCGCGGGCTTTTCGAAAAAGGAGGATCGCTTCTTTTCGCCGATTTTTCAAAGATAGGGACGGAGGACGCGCGGAAACTGCGCATGGAGCTCAAGAAAAACGGCGCCGCCCTGCTCGTGGTGAAAAAGCGGCTTCTCGGCATCCTTTTTAAAGAGAAGGGCATCGCGGGCGCCGACCTTTCCCGTTTTAAGGTTTCCGTCGGAACGCTGTTCTCGCCGAAAGGCACCGAGGCGGCGGCGGGCACGGCCTACAAATTTTTTGCGGGGCTGGAAGTGCCCGAAGGAGGCGATAAAAACATGTGGGTGAGCCATCTTCTCGGTGGCTACGATCTCTCGGCGAATATGCCCGTGGATGCGGCGACGATTGCCATGATCGGCAAGCTCCCGCCGCGCGAGGCGCTCCTCGGCCAGCTCCTTGGAATGATTGCGGCACCGATCAGATCCCTGCTGTACGTTCTTAACGAGAGAGCGAAATCCGCAGGGGCGGGAGCCGGAACGGCGCCCGCGGCGGCGGAATAGGGAAGAGCGCATAAAAGGTCGCGAATCAAATTATTGAATAAACCAATGGCAAACTACGACGACGTTATCACAAAGATAGAATCCCTTTCGGCGCTCGAGCTCGCGGAGCTCGTGAAGAAGCTTGAGGAAAAGTTCGGCATCTCGGCCGCGGCGCCGGTCGCGGCGGCAGGAGCAGGCGCGGGCGCGCCCGCCGAAGAAAAGTCCAGCTTCAACGTGATCTTGAAATCGAGCGGCGCGAACAAGCTCGCCGTCATCAAGGCGGTTCGGGAGGTGAATCCGACGCTTGGCCTGAAAGAAGCCAAGGATCTCGTGGACAGCGCGCCCAAGCCGATCAAGGAAGGCGCGAAAAAAGAGGAAGCCGACGAAATGAAGAAAAAGCTGGAGGAGGCCGGCGCTACGGTAGAAGTGCAGTAAAGAAACGCCCCACCTTGCGGGGCGCCTCCGCGTCTTTAGCTCAGTGGCAGAGCGTCCCGTTCACATCGGGAAGGCCGCAGGTTCGATCCCTGCAAGACGCACCGCTCAAGCAGCTTAAGCGGTCATATGGGCAAGATTGTATGCCGGAACGATGCCGAGCATGGCATATTTTTTCTGAATCGCGCGGGGAAGATATTTAAAATCTCTAATCCTGCGGCGACAGTTTGCCGCTCCGCACTTGCAATTCATCTCCCAATCATCTTCGTCCATGGTGGTTGAGTAATCCCATGTGATTTCCTCGCCGGGAGATATGTCTTTAATGGCGATCAAATTGATTTTACTGTCCGTCACGAACGTTAAACCCGCATTAGGGTTACAAGAGTGATTAAAATAATCATCAACCCCACCCGAGGGACCCATGTATTTGCGTATTCCCACCTGAACAAAGCGGTCATCCTGGGGCCTAACGATAGGGGGTAAATCTTTGACGCCATAGATGGCTCCCGTGAACCGAACAATGAAATCGCCCCTGCGGAACCTTTCCCCGGCAAAAACGCCGAGCGTGCTATCCCCCGGGGCGAAATACAGTTTCCGCGATTTTCCCGCCATTACCTCCGATTATACCGTGTAACCGCCACGGTTTCAGGACTCGCCTCACCGTCCGCGCGCGCCGTTTTGTATTATGCCTTATGGCATTATGCCCTCCGGGTTTCACGTCAGAAAGCATGCGCAGAGAAGCGAGCGCAATGGAAATGTGAATAATCCCATAGTACAGGTACGGACAAGCTAGGGAAAACCTTGTCTTTTTGCGACATTTCCTCACTAGGAGTCCATATTTGACACTATATCTTAGTGGCGTATAGTTATATGCAAGTGGGGAATTGTGGATAAATCTGGGGATAAACCGCCACTTCTGTGCAGAACCAATGCTCTTAGGAGAATTCCAACACAATCTAGATATCAAAGGTCGGGTGGCGATTCCGGCCAAATTTCGCGAAAAACTTAATGCCGGCGCCATCATCACGCGCGGAATAGACAGTTGTCTTTTTGTATTTGCGAATGCCGAATGGGATGCGCTCGCGAAGAAGCTTATCGCCCTGCCGCTTGCACAGGCGAATTCGCGCGCGTTCGTACGGCTTATGCTCGCGGGCGCGTCGGACGTGGAGCCGGATAGCCAGGGACGAATCCTGATTCCGGACTATCTTCGGAAATACGCAGGACTTAAGAAGGAAGCCGTCGTCGCGGGCCTTTATAACCGCATTGAGATATGGGACGAAGCGGCATGGAAGTCCTACAAGGCGAAGACCGAGAGCGCGTCGGAAGAAATCGCCGAGAAGCTGGGAGAGCTCGGGATTTGATCCGGCGGCGCGCCCTGTCCGAATCATGCACGAGCCGGTTCTTTTACACGAAGCGGTGCGGGCGCTCGATCCGAAGCCGGGCGAGTTCATAATCGACGGCACGGTGGATGGGGGAGGCCATGCGGAAGCGATTATCCAAAAAATCGCGCCCGGAGGCAGATTCCTCGGCGTTGACTGGGATGCGGAGATGGTCGCGGCGCGCGAACGGCGCGCGGCGGCGCGGCGCGCCTCGGGCGGCGTGAAGCCGGCGCGCGCCGCCGCGGTTCTTGAAAAATACGCGTGCGGCAACTACGCCGACCTCCCCGAAATCCTCGCGGACGCCGGATGGGGGAAGGCGGACGGCCTGCTCCTCGATCTCGGCGTTTCCTCGGATCAGCTCGCCGGATCGGGCAGGGGATTCAGTTTCCTTCCCGAAGCCGCGGGCGAGCCGCTCCTCATGACCTATGACGATTCGCGGAGGCCCCTTGCGGAATTCCTTCGCGGCATGGGCGAAGCCGAACTTGCGGACATAATCTACCGGTTCGGCGGCGAACGCCATTCGCGGCGCATCGCGAGGGCGATCGCGGCGCGGGAGCGCGAGGGGGCGATTACGACGAGCGGCGAGCTTGCGGAGGCCGTGCGGCGGGCGCTCCCGCGGAATTACGAGCGCGGCCGGATAGATCCCGCGACAAGGACATTCCAGGCGCTCAGGATATATGCGAATGGGGAACTTGAAAATCTGGATCGTGCGCTGGGGGCGCTCGCCGGGATTCTCCGGCCTGGCGGCCGCGCGGCGATCATAAGCTTCCATTCCTTGGAGGACCGCGCGGTGAAGCAGGCGTTCCTGCGGATGGAAAAAGAGGGGACGCTCTCCCGTACGGCGAAAAAACCGGTCGCCCCGTCGCGGGAGGAAGTCGCGCGGAACCCGCGCAGCCGCTCGGCGAAGCTCAGGACGGCCGTGATGCGCTGAAATTCTTTAAAATGACTTATCTTCAACCAAATCAACAGGGCAGCATCGTAAACCGCATTCTTGCGGGGCTTGTTGCCGCGTGCGTCATTGGGGTATTCGCCATGGTATGGCTCGATAACGCCACGGTGAACCTCGGCCACAATCTCGCGTCGGTGAGGGCGCAAGCCGATGCCATCGGCGCGCAAAGCACCGCATTCAATAACACGATCGTACAGTCGCTGAGTGCCGCGGAATTATCCACAGCCGTTGCGAACGACGGCCTGGTAGCCGATAATTATCCGGAGTATTTCCCCGCACCTCAATGGCAAGTCGCTTCTCATTATTGATCGGCGCGTTCGCCGTCGCATTCGGACTTCTTGCATTTCATATGTACGACCTCCAGGTAAAACAGGGAGGTTTTTATCTTGCGCGGGCGGAGAGCGAAGCAATCGCCGCGCAGGGCGTGAACGGCGCCCGCGGCGCCATTGCGTTCACCGATAAGAACGGAACGCTCCTCCCCGTAGCGGTGGAAAAAGAATATCCCATAGTTTACGCCGTCCCCGCCTCCATCGCGGATCCCCAGCTTGCGGCGGAAAAGGCGGCGCCGATTCTCGGAATGTCGCCCGCCTCGCTCGCCGCGATTTTTTCAAGGCCGCACGACCAGTATGAGCTTCTTGTCCGCAAGGCGGATCCTTCGGTCGCGCAGGCGATCACGGACCTGAATATGAAGGGACTCTACGCTGATTATCTCCCGAGCCGCTATTATCCGCTCGGCAAGACGGCCTCGCAGGTCATCGGCTACGTAGGGCCGAACGCCGCGAACGGCGGCGAGAGCGGCCACTATGGAATCGAGGAATATTACAACAGCACGCTGGCGCAGGGCACCGAGGTTGATTTGACGATAGATCCGAATGTGCAGATCGAAGCCGAAAAGATTCTGGACAACCTTATAAAGGCGAATAACGCGACCGGAGGAGACGTCCTCGTCGAAGATCCTATGACCGGAAAAATCCTCGCGATGGGCGCGTATCCTGATTTCGACCCGAATGACTACGGCAAGTTTTCGGTCAAGGATTTCGTGAATCCGACCATGCAGGGCGTGTACGAGCCGGGATCGATCGTAAAGGTGCTCACGATGTCCGCGGGGATCAATTCGGGCAAGATTATGCCGAATGAAACCTATGACGATAAAGGATACGTGAACGTCGACGGCGCGCACATCACGAATTACAACCTCCTGACTCACGGGCCTTACGGGCCGGGTACCACGATGACGGAAATCATCGAGCACTCCATCAATACCGGGGCGATTTTCTTGGAAAATCAGATGGGGAACGCGATTTTCACCGAATACATGAAAGCGTTCGGGCTCGGCATGAAAACGGGAATAGATCTTCCGGGCGAGATTGCGGGAGATCTTCGCCAGCTCAACCCGAGTTCGCCGCAGGTGGACTTCGACACGGCGGCGTACGGCCAGGGGATCGCGATGACTCCCGTGGAACTCGTAGCGGCGGTCGGAGCCATTGCGACCGGCGGCGTCCTCATGAGGCCGTACCTCGACGCCTCAATGAAGCCGCAGGAAATCCGGCGCGTCATCTCGACGACGACGGCGGCCGCGGTCACGAAGATGATGGTGTCGGCCGTCGACCTCGCAGGCGTCGCGAGTATTAAGGGATACGCTCTTGCGGGGAAGACGGGGAGCGCCTATATTCCCAATCTAAAGACCGGCGGGTATGAAAACGAGCTCTCGGATTCCTATATCGGGTTCGGCCCCGCATCCAACCCCCGCTTCATCGCATTCATCCGCCTCGACGGATTGTCCGTGAACTCGCTCGCGGCAGAGAGCGTGGTGCCCGCGTTCAGGGAGCTTTCGCAATATATTATCAATTATTACAATATCCCGCCGGATCGGCCGTAGCCCGCCTGCGGCGCTTTTTATTATCGTCAATGAAACGCTTTTACACCGATTTGCTCAGATGGTTGCTGCGCGGCCTGGCGCGGCTCACTATCCGCCGCTACCGGCCGGCCGTCATCGGCGTTACGGGGAGCGTGGGAAAGACGTCTGCAAAGCTCGCAATCGCGGCGGTGCTTTCCGGGGGCCGGACGCCGCGCGTCCGCGCCTCTGCGGGCAACCTGAACAACGACCTCGGTCTTCCCCTCGCGATTCTCGGGGATTGGCCCGCGCGCGACCTTGCGCTTATTTCGCATGAAACGCCGCCCGGCGCGGCCCGCCTCCGAAAGGCCTTCTTTTGGTGCCGCGTCATTTTTTCGTCCGCCCGCCGCCTCATCGTAAAGGACCCGGGCTATCCGGAAATTCTCGTTTTAGAGTACGGAGCCGACCGTCCGGGCGACATTAAAAAATTATTGAGAATTGCGCGGCCGAATGCGAGCGTCGTGACCGCCATCGGAGAAACACCCGCCCACTTGGAATACTACTCCGGTCCCGAAGCGGTTGCGCGCGAAAAGGGCCGCCTTATCGAATGCCTGCCCGCGGCCGGGTTCGCGGTCTTGAACCACGACGACGATACGGTCATGCGGCTCGAGCCGCGCACGCGCGCCCGCGCCGTAACTTACGGATTCGAAAAAGGCGCCGATGTCCGCATCGCGCGGTTCGAGAATTGGATGGATGGCGGAACGCCGCGCGGAACCGCTTTCCGGCTGGAGTTTGCCGGGAGTTCGGTGCCGGTGCGGATCCCGGGCGCGTTCGGCAGGGCGCAGGCGTACGCCGCGGCCGCTGCCGCGGCCGCCGGATTGATTTTCGGCATGAATCTCGTTAAGATTTCCGAGGCGCTCGCCGGATACAGGCCCGCATCCTCGCGGATGGAACTCCTGCCCGGCATCAAGCACTCTCTTGTCATCGACGACTCATATAACGCGAGTCCGCTCTCCATGCGCGCGGCGCTCACCGCGCTCGGCGAGCTTCCTGCAAAACGCCGCCTTGCGGTGCTCGGCGATATGCTGGAGATAGGAAAATACGCGCCGGAGGCGCACGAGGAAGTCGGCCGCCTTGCGGCCGGCGCGGCCGATCTCCTGTTCACCGTTGGTCCCCGCGCCAGATTCATTGCGGACGCCGCCCGGAAGTGCGGCATGAAGGCGGCGAAGATAGAATCGTTCGATGTTGCGGATGAGGCCGCCAAACCCCTGCGCCAGGCGGTTCGCGAAGGGGATCTTATCTTAGTGAAAGGTTCCCATGCGATGGAGTTGGATAAAGTGGTCGGAGTGATAAGAGACACGACGCCGTCATCGTCTAGTCCGGTCTAGGACGTCGCCCTCTCACGGCGAAAACTCGGGTTCAAATCCCGATGGCGGTACAAGAAAGGTTTTTGGACAGAAAACACGAAATTCGCATAGCGCCATGCATAAACTCATTATTGCGAACTGGAAGGAAAATCCGGTAACGGAGCGGCGGGCGCTCGCGCTTTTTCGGGCTACTGCCGCCGCGGCGCGGCGGAGCCGCGCCGCGGCGGCCGGCATCTCCGTCGCGGTCTGCCCGCCTTTCGTGTTCTTGGAACAGGTCGCGGGCGAACTCCGCCGCCTGAAGCCGCCCCGTCCGGCGCTCGGCGCGCAGGACGTATTTTGGGAAGAAAAAGGGCCGCATACGGGCGAGGTGGGAGGGAAAATGCTCCGCGCGCTCGGCGCGGAATATGTCATCGTCGGGCACTCGGAACGCCGCAGATGGATGCATGAAACCGATGCCGCGATAAACCGGAAGCTGAAGCGCGCGCTCACGGACGGCCTGCGCGCGATCCTCTGCGTGGGCGAACCGGCAGCGGTTCGCCGGAAGGGGATCGCCTCGGCCCGCCATTTCGTGGAAGTCCAGCTCAAAAAGGATATTCGCGGCATCCGCGGAACGGCTGCGGCGCGGCGCGTCATCGTCGCCTACGAGCCGGTATGGGCGATCGGCACGGGGAAGCGCGACAAACCGGAAGACGCGGCCGCCATGGCCGCATTTATCAAGCGCTCTTTGAGGAAAACGGCGGGTTTTGCGCCGCGCGTGCTCTACGGGGGATCCGTGGACGGCAAAAATATCCGGGATTATATATCATTAAAGGAAATAGACGGCGCCCTTGTCGGGGGCGCGAGTCTGCGCGCCGGGGAGTTCGCGGATTTATTGGATGCCGCTTCGGCCGCCCCGCGCGGAAAAAACAAATAAACCAAAAATAAAAATAATAAAATGGAACGGTCGAAACTATGGTTCTGGATTCTTTTGGACGCGCTTCTCGCGGTCGCGATAGTGAATCTTGTGTTCTTCGTGATGCCGGCGGTGCGGCGGCTCGGCGAGAGCTTTGCGCCGGCGCATACGCTTACGGTAACCGCACAGGGAAAAACTTTGGCCGCCCCCGATCTTGCCGAGATTTCCTTCTCGGTCGTTACACAGGGGGCGAACCCATCAGACCTTTCGAATCTCAACGATCAAAAGATGAACGCGGCAATCGGATTCCTCGAATCGCAGGGGATCGCGACGAGCGATATCGCGACCGCCGATTACAGCCTTGCGCCGATTTATCAATCGGGGAAGACGGTTCTGCGCGGCGGCATCTCGGGCTACATGCTTACGCAGACGGTCACGGTCAAAGTGCGCGACCTCTCCAAGGTGGCTTCGGTGCTCGGCGGCCTCGCGCCGCTCGGCGTGAACCAGGTCGGATCGGTTGATTTCACCTTCAGCGACGGGAATAAGGCGCTCGCCGCGGCGCGCGCTGACGCGTTCAGCTTGGCGCGGGCAAAGGCGCAGGAGATGGCGCAGGAGGCCGGCGTTTCGCTTGGCCGGCCGGTCAGCGTGGCGGAGAACTCATATCTGCCTCAGCCGTTCTATGGCGCGATGGACTCCGCCGTGGCGCTTAGCGCGGGTAGCGCAGCAGTTCCGAATCTCCAGCCGGGGACGCGGGAGATCACGGATAGCGTGACCATTGTTTATGAAACGAAGTGATTTTTGGGCGGCGCTCGTAATCGGCGCCGCCGTCGGACTTCTTTCCCAGCCGATTCTCGCGAACGTGGCGGGTCAGTTCCACTTGGCGCTCACTCCCGCGCGCCGCGCGGCCGTGTTCCTCGGCTTTACGGCATTCGCGCCCCTCGCGCTTTCCGTCCTCTATCTCCTGAGCAGGTTCGTGCGCGTACTGTATCAGTTCGGCAAATTCGCGGCAGTGGGTACCCTGAATAGTTTCGTGGATGTCGGCGTTTTGAACCTCGAAATCATCCTCTTCGGCGCGCCCGGCGTCTGGGGATACCGGATTTTCAAGAGCATCTCGTTCCTCTGTTCGACTACGAACAGTTACGCATGGAACAAGTTCTGGACTTTCGAAGCGCACGAGCCGGTGAACGCGGCGCAAGCGGTCAAATTCTATGCCGCGGCCGCGGTCGGGTTCCTTTTAAACGTAAGCGTCGCTTCTTACGTGTTCAGCGGCGTTGCGCGGCCCGCGGGCGTTTCTGCGAACGTCTGGGCGAACGTCGGAGCTCTTGCCGGCATCGCGGCTTCTTTCCTTTGGGACTTCCTCGCATACAAATATCTGGTTTTCCGGCAGTCGAGGGTAGAACCGAAGCGCATATAAGGGCGCCACGGCGCGGGATGCCGCCGCACGGGGCTTGCACATTTTCGAGATATCTGGTAGAATGCCAGTGAATGGGTGCGAGCATACCTTAACGACGACGTCGACTAAGGCATGTCCCACACGATTCTTTTTGGCCAAAGCCCCCGAAAGGGGGTTTTTGGTCGGTTTATTGTAATTTAATCATTGGCTTGTATACTGAAAGCGGAGCCGGCTAGAGAGCACTCGTTCAAATCAAAAAGAATCGGAGGTCACCATAGCCGCTCCGCCAAGCCCTCTTCTCCGGAGAAGTTTTGGCGGAGCGGCATGCCCGCCGGTTTCCCGCGCGCCCCGGCTCCCCGTCGTCCGGTTTCGCACGCGTATCCAGCTTGCGGAATCCGCGCAGGCGCGACGGGTTAATATGCCGAAATTTAAAGAAGACGTGCCCTTGCGGCGCTTGAGCAATTATAAGATAGGCGGCCCCGCCCGCTTTTTCTTTTCGCCAAAAAATGAACGCGAGGTCGGCTGGGCCGTCCGCGAAGCGAAGAAGCGCAAACTGCCGATACTCATCCTCGGCGGCGGAACGAATCTTCTCATTAATGACCGGGGATTCCCCGGGCTCGTGCTCAAGTCGGCGATCCGGGTTCTGCGCGCGCGGCGCATCGCGCGGGCGGCACGGGTAGTGCGGGCGGGAAGGCGGAACCTTGCTCCGGCCGGGCCTGCGGAATACAGGGTCGCCGTCGGCGCAGGCGTGCTCATGAGCGATCTACTGGATTTTTGCGTCAAGCATTCGCTTTCCGGCCTCGAATGGGCGGGCGGCCTGCCGGGCACGGTCGGCGGAGCGATCCGCGGCAACGCGGGCTGTTTCGGCGGAGAAATGAAAGACGTTGTCGAATCGGTGCGCAGTTTCGACGCGCGCGCCATGAAGCCTCTCCTGCGCAATGCGCGCGCGTGCGGCTTCGGCTATCGCGCGAGCATTTTCAAAAAGAAAAATGGGCGGGAGATCATTCTCGAAGCGGCGCTCCGTTTAAGGAAGGGCGGCAAAAAAGCGATTGCGGATTCCATCCGCGAAAAAATCGCTTATCGCGAGAGGAATCATCCGCTCGATTATCCGAATATCGGGAGCATTTTCAAGAATGTGCCGCTTGCGGCCTTGCGGCGCGGGCGCGGACGCGGCGGACTCGGCAAACAAGGCGCGGCGTACCGCGAGGCGCTCCGGGCTGCGCGCATCGTCTACCGCGGGTCGCATTTTTCGGTGAAGAACGATCCGTTCCCCGTCGTTTCGGCGGCGAAGCTCGTCGCCGAAACCGGTTTGCGCGGAGTTTCTGCGGGAGGCGCCATGATTTCGGGGCGGCATCCGAATTTTATCGTGAATGCCCTCGACGCGCAGGCATCGGACGTGAAAGCGCTCATGGGGCTTGCGAAAGCGGCGGTAAAGAAGAGGTTTTCCGTTGAATTGGAAGAGGAGGTCCAAATTGTATAAAATAAGTGCCATAACGAATTTTATGAAAATCAACATCAAGGCCGGTACCGATCTCACTCCTTCGTTCAGGAAATATATAGAAGAGAAGCTCGGGACGCTCGCAAAGTTTGTCAAGCGTTTTGACGAGACGGGAGAGGCGGAAATATGGATTGAAATATCGCGCACGACGCGCCATCACCGGAAGGGGGACGTGTTCGTCGCGGCAGCCAGTTTACGCCTTCCCCGCAAGGTGCTTCGCGCCGAAGAATATGCCGGAGATGCCCGCGCCGCCATCAACCGCGCGCGCGACACTCTGCGCCTCGAGATAGAAAAATATAAGACGCGCCGGGCCGCGGCGCGTTGAACTATGTTCGGCCCCATAAAACATTTTTTCGACAAGCGCTCGCGCGGGGAGCTTGAGGAGAGGGTGAAAGAAATCAGTGCCCTCGAAACCGAGATCGCGGGCCTCTCCGCGGAAGGATTGCGCGAGGAAAGCATGAAGCTGAAGGAACGCGCCGCGGGAGGCGAACCGCTCGACGTCCTTATGCCGCGGGCCTTCGCGCTTGCGCGCGAGGCGGCGAAGCGGACTCTCGGCCAGCGCCCGTTCGACGTCCAGCTCATGGGCGGCATAGTCATGCACCGCGGGGCGGTGGCTGAAATGATGACGGGGGAAGGGAAGACGCTTGCGGCCGTGGCGCCCGCCTATCTGAACGCGCTCGCGGGCCGCGGCGTACACGTGGTGACGGTGAACGAATACCTCGCGCGCCGCGACGCCGTCTGGATGGGCCAGATCTACCGCGCGCTCGGGCTGAGCGTCGCCTGCCTTGTTCCGAACGCCGCGTTCTCGTACGACCCGCTCTATAAAGCGCCGGAGGAAGGCCCGGCGATTGCCGCGGGCGGGGCGGCCGCGGGCGCCGCCGCCGCGGCCGGCGCGCAGAACCCGGAAGCATCGAAACTGCTCGACAAGGAGCGCGATACAACCGGGAGTTTCCTTGTCCAGCAGGAATTCCTCCGTCCGATTGCGCGCGGCGAGGCCTATGCCGCCGACGTGACCTACGGCACGAACCACGAATTTGGCTTTGACTACCTGCGCGACAATCTCGTCTATCGGCTCGAAGACCGCGTCCAGCGCGGGCATTATTACGCGATTATTGACGAGGTGGACAGCATCCTGATCGACGAGGCGCGCACGCCCCTCATCATCGCGGCGCCGGATGCGCAGTCGAGCGACGCCTATAAGACCTTTTCCCGCATCGCGGCGCTCCTCGAAAAGGACGAGGATTATACGGTGGACGAGAAGAAAAAATCCGTTTCCATCACTGACGCAGGCGTCGAAAAAGTGGAAAAAACGCTCGGCCTCCGGAACATTTATGCGCCGGAGAACATCCGGCTCGTACGGTACATGGAAGAGAGCTTGAAGGCGAAGGCGCTTTTCTTCCGCGACCGCGACTATGTCGTGAAGAACGGCGAGGTCATGATCGTCGACGAGTTTACGGGACGCATCCTCGTCGGCCGCCGGTATCAAGGCGGCCTGCACCAGGCAATCGAAGCGAAAGAGAACGTCATGGTCAAGGACGAGTCGCGGACTTACGCGAAGATTTCCATCCAGAATTATTTCCGCATGTACGGGAAGATCGCCGGCATGACGGGAACCGCGCAGACCTCCGCGGAAGAGTTCTATAAGGTATACCAGCTCGAAGTCGTGAGCATCCCGACGAACCGGGACCTCGCCCGTCGCGATCTGAACGACCTCATTTATAAGAATTTCCGCGCGAAGATCGACGCCGTCGTGCGCGAGATCGCGGCGCGGCGGGAGAAGGGCCAGCCCGTGCTGGTGGGTACGACTTCCATCGCGAAAAACGAGCTTTTTTCCGCGGCGCTCTCGGAAGCGGGCATTCCGCACGAGACGCTGAATGCGAAGAATAACGAGCGCGAAGGGGCGATCATCGCCCAAGCGGGCCGCGCCGGCGCGGTGACGGTGGCGACGAACGTGGCTGGCCGCGGCGTCGACATCATCCTCGGCGGGAACCCGCCGTCGCCGGAGGAAGCGGCGAAAGTGCGCGAGCTCGGCGGCCTGCACGTGCTCGGAACCGAGCGCCACGAAGCGCGGCGCATCGATAACCAGCTCCGCGGCCGCTCCGGGCGCCAGGGCGATCCCGGCTCCACGCAGTTCTTCCTCTCCGCCGAGGACGACCTTCTCCGGATTTTCGGCGGCGACCGGCTGAAAAACATGATGGAGCGGCTCGATGTCCCCGACGACCAGCCGATCGAGTTCAAGTTCGTGACGAAGGCGGTCGAGCAGGCGCAGGAGAAAGTGGAAGGCGCGAACTTCGACTTGCGGAAACACCTCCTTGAATACGACGACGTCCTCAATAAGCAGCGCGCGGCCGTCTACCGCCGCCGGTCGGAGATGCTCGAGATACTTTCAAAGGAGGATCTCGCGCGAGCCGTTGTCGAGGCGGCGGCGGCGCATTATGAAGGACTGCTCGCGTCCGCGGGCGGCGCGGGCGCGGCTCGCGAAGGAGGCGGCGCGGCGGGAACGGAAGGCGGACCGCGCGGAGATCTGATCCGCGCCCTCGGGGAAGCAGGGCTTATTGGCGCCGATGCGCCGACGCCCGCCGCGCCGGACGATCCCGATGCGATGAAAAAGATAATGGAAGCGCGCGCCGCCCTCGCGGCCGAGAGTCCTGCCGCAAAAAACCAGCTTCTGGGAATCCTCGACATGCTGTGGATGAACCATCTGGAAGAATTGGAGGCTATCCAAGAGGCCATCGGCCTTCGCGCCTACGGCCAGCGCGACCCGCTCGTAGAATACCGGCAGGAAGCGCACCGGCTTTTCAGGAGCTTCTGGGATAATTTCAACGGCATGGTGTTCGCAAACGCATTCAAGCTCGCGGCGGTGTCCGGCGGCGGCGTTGCGCCGCCGGTGATCGCGGTTTCCCGCCCCGCGAATCCGGATGAGGCGGGAATCGGCCGGAATGATCCTTGTCCCTGCGGATCGGGGAAAAAATGGAAGAAGTGCGGGCTGATCGGCACGCAGGAGCATCAAGCGAACATGGCCCGCGGGAAACCGGGCGCAAAGCACGAGGTTACGGGAGGATAGCGGCGCTTCCGGCTTTTAACGCCGACCACGCGCGTACTATAATTATGATGCGCGAGAACGCGCGCGCCGTAATCGCGATGCTGATTCAGCCGATCAAAACCCGTGTTTTTAAAGAAGGGGAGCCGCTCCTTCCTTTTGTCGTGCGCCATGCGAAGAAGGTTAAGAACGGCTCGATTATCGTCATTACCTCGAAAATCGTCGCTTTGTCGGAAGGGCGGGTGCGCAGGATAAAGGATGCCGGCACCCGCGCACGCGTCATCAAATCCGAAAGCCAGTGGCGCATGCGGACGAAACATACCTGGCTTACGATCAAGGATAATATGGTGATGGCCTCGGCCGGCGTCGACGAATCCAACGCCGACGGCAAACTCATCTTACTGCCGAAAAACAGTTTCGCCGCGGCGCGCCGCATCCGCGAGGAGCTCAAGAGGCATTATCGTATAAAGAATCTCGGCGTCATCATCACGGACAGCCGGCTTCTCCCTCTCCGTGCGGGCATCGTGGGGGTCGCGCTCGGCTATAGCGGCTTCGGCGGGATCCGGGATTACCGGGGAACGCCCGACATATTCGGGCGGATTCTCAGATTGTCCCGTACGGACGTCGCCGATTCCCTGGCGACTGCCGCAGTGCTTATGATGGGGGAGGGGGCGGAACGCCAGCCGCTCGCCGTGATTAAAAACGCACCCGTGGAATTCAAGGATAAAACCGACCCGCGGGAACTTTTCATCGATCCGCGGGAAGATATCTACCAGCCGCTATTCGAGAAGATCAAGAAGGCGAAATGGCCCGGGCGCCGGGCGTGAACGGCCGGGGCGCATCTTATCTTTTTTCGAAATGCCTAATATGGTTCCTCCGGCGGAAGTCGTTCCTTCCGCGCAGCGGCGGAGCCGGCTTGCGCGATGCGGTGGGGGATGAAGGCGCGGCGTAAAGCAGGGGCGGCAATGCCGGCAGTTTTGAAACCGAGAGGGTGGTTCTCATAAGCCGCTCGATATCCTGCACGTCCCTTCTCTGGTCCGGCCTTGCGAAGGAAATCGCGTGCCCGGCGCCGCCCGCCCGGCCGGTGCGGCCGATCCGGTGGACATAATCTTCCGAAACGGAAGGAAGGTCGTAGTTTACGACAAGCTCGATATTATTTACGTCGATGCCCCTGGCGGCGATGTCCGTCGCAACGATGATCCGGTATCTTCCTTTCTTGAATCCGTCGAGTGCTTCCCGCCGTTGATTCAATGAACGGTTGGAATGAAGTTCGGCGGCGGCGTGGCCGAGCGCGCGGAGATGCGTCGCGAGCTTTTTGGCGGTGAATTTAGTCCTCAGGAACACAAGAACCGAACCGCGGTATTCCTGCAGCACCTTTTCGAGGAGGCGCGTTTTTTCCGGCTGGGAAACGAAAAACAATTCCTGGGTCACGTTCTCCGCCGCCGTTCCCGAGCGCGCGATCTCGACGCGCAGGGGGAGCTTTAAATATGCGCGCGCCATGGCGACGATATTTTCCGGCATGGTGGCGGAGAAGAGGAGCGTCTGCCGTTCCGCGGGCAGGAGCGGGAGGATCCTTTTCAACTGCGGGGCGAAGCCCATATCGAGCATCCGGTCCGCCTCGTCGAGGACGGCGATCTTCGCGCTTTTCAGCGTGAGGGTCTTCTGCGAGAGATGGTCGATCAGGCGTCCCGGGGTTGAAATCACGACTTGCGGCATCCGCGCAAGCGCGCGCACCTGCTTTCCCATCGGCTCGCCGCCGATGAGCACCGCCGTTTTGAGGCCGAGAGGCGCGCCTATCTTATGGAAAGATTCGTTCACCTGCTCCGCCAGTTCCCTCGTGGGGAGGAGAATGAGGGCTCGATCCTGCGGATTTTTAAGGAGATGCTGGATGACGGGAATGCCGAACGCGAAGGTCTTGCCGGTTCCGGTCTGCGCAATCCCGATAAGGTCTTTTCCTTCGATTGCCTGGGGAATCGCCCGCTCCTGGATGGGCGTCGGCGTCGTGAGGCCGAGCTTATCGAGCAACGCAAGGATGCTTGGGGCGATGCCCAGGCCGTAAAACGAGGGTTGGTTGGGGTTCATAACTGTGCCCATATAATAGCAAAGAAAGTCCGCGGGCACCATCGGGGCGGCTTTTGTTTGCCGCCGGATAGGCGGCGTGCCGATTCGGGCGGCATTTGATAGAATTGAAGGGAAAGCCGGAAAACCGCATATGAAAAAACCGTTTTTACCCGCGCCCGCAGCGCGATTGTCCTCCGCGCGTCGCGAAATATGAAAGGTTTTATACGAAGGATCAGGGAGTATCTCCCCACCGAGGATCTTCGGCGTCTCGTAGCCGCGCGAGGACTCCGGAGCCTGGTACAGGGATATATCCTGGTCATATTCGCCATCTACCTCGCCCAGATCGGCTTTTCGCCTTGGCTCATCGGTCTCACGCTCGGCATCGGCAGCGCCGTGAGCGCGCTCTTAACGCTCGCGACCGGCATTGTGAGCGATCGATATGGCAGGAAGCCGTTTCTCCTCGCTTATTCCGTACTCCTTGCGCTCTCCGGGATCATCTTCAGCATCACGGCGATTCCTCTTGTGCTTATCGCGGTGAGCGCGCTCGGCGGCCTCGGGCGCGGCGGGGGAGTGGGCGGCCAAGCAGGACCATTCGCCCCCGCGGAGGTGGCGCTCCTTTCGGAAAAGACGACCCTTGCCAACCGGAGCGCGGTGTTCAGCATCAACAGCGCGGTGGGGATGCTCACGATGGCGCTCGGCACGGTTTTCGCCGGATTGCCGGAAATGATAAGAAGCGCTTACGGCCTGCCCCTCGCGGTTTCCTACGATCCGCTTTTCCTCGGCGTCGCCGCCGTGGGGGTCGTCACTTTTTTCCTCCTATGGCCGATTAAGGAAACCGTCGACAGATCTGCGGCGCGCGGCCGTCCTCACGAGAAAAAAACGATGAGCAGGAAAGAGAACATCCGCATGATCGGAAAAATCTCCATCGCCGGAATGGTGAACGGCTTCGGGATAGGCTTCGTCGGAGGCATTCTGCCGTACCTTCTTTATCTCCGGTTCAACGTTTCGCCGGGGGTAATTGGGCCGGTCATCGGCGGAAGTTCTGTCCTGGCGTCATTTTCGTCGTTATGGATGGCCCGCCTCGCCAGACGGTTCGGCGACATCAATATCATAACCATCTCGCGGATATTCGGCGTCGCCTGCACCGCGCTTATCCCGATCGTGCCGGGTTTCGCCCTCGCCGCGGTTTTCGTAGTCCTCCGCATGGCCGGCGCCATGGGCGCCATGCCGATCAGGCAGTCTTACACGATGGGCATAGTGGATGACGATCTCCGCGGCACCGTGGCGGGCATATCGGGCGTGGCGAGACGGCTTCCTTCGGCAGTGTCGCCCGCGATCTCCGGAATCTGGATAAATATGGGCGAGCTCGAATTGCCGTTCTTCGCGAGCGCGGCCTTCATGGCGGCGAACGCCGCGCTATATTTCCATTGGTTCCGCCGCGTGAAGCCGAGAGAGGCCGGGCTCGTAGAAGAGGGGGAAAGGGGATAGATATCGCGGCTTATCCGGCGAGATGGGCGTGGTCATTGTATATCCAGAGGCGCCAAGTCGGCTCTTCTTCGAATCCGCCCCGGTAGCGAAGTTTCGGATCCGGCATATGGATTACGAACGTCTTAAAATTCTCAGGGCGAACGCCGCGAATACGAGGACAATGCCCGCGTTCGCCATTAGTCGTTCCCAAAACAGATTTCTGAAAAACAAGACATCCGCGCTGACGATGGCGGCCACCATCAAGACGACGATAAGGACGATGAGGCGCGTGGAGTTCAAGATGGACGTATCGATCCGTGAGCGGGCGGCCTTTTCTTTATACTACCACTACGGTAATGATTTTTCCTGCCGTATCGCGCGACCGTACGGTCTTCAGTAGGAAATCGGCGACGTCGGCGCGCGAGATCTTGGATGATAACCCTATGTATAAATCCTCGCCCGCGCGGTAACACCCCGTTCGAGGGCCGTTCACGAGACGGGCGGGACGGACCACCGTCCATTCCAGGGCGCTATTTCGCAGAAGCGCTTCCTGTTTTGGTATGTCGGCAAATATATTCCTTAAGGCGATTTTGATGAATAGTTTTTCCGGAAGAAATATCTTTTTGCCGACGCCAAAGGAAGTCACGAATACTATCCGGGAGACCCCGCTTTCTTCCATGGCGCGAATGATGTTTATAAGGCCCTCGGAGATGACTGTGTTTTTTCGCCACAATGCCCTGGACGTTTTATTCCCCAAGACGCTTATGACGGCATCCTGGCCTTCCATCGCCTCCTTGATTGCCTTACGGTCGAAAAGTTCCCCCTTCACGACGGTGAGGTTTGGGCATTCCGATATTGTTTTAGGGTTGCGGACGTAAGCGGTGATACGATGTCCCTGCGCCAAGCCTTGCTCGATTAATTTTTTCCCCGTGCCGCCCGTCGCGCCGAAAACGAGAAGTTTCACTTAGGTGGTATCCCTATTTTACGGTCATTTTTACGATCTTGCCATCCCGACCCGTTACGGATGGATCCGTACGGGGCGCGAAGCATAAAAAAAGACCCGGCCGCATTGCGCCGGGTCGTTATTGCTGGAGTTTACACTCTATATTCGAGGGTGTACCGGTTATGATACCGGCAGAGGCCGGTATCGCCGACGGCATTGCGGCGGCAACCTGCCCCGCAGGGCAGAGCCGTTTCCCGCGCGGTTTCGATCATGCTTCGCGCAAGATCGAGCTCTTCCGGAGATAACCCCTCAATGGTATATAAGTTGCGTAACTGGAGCCGGAGCAGCGAGGACGCCTCCTTAAATCGCTCCTCAAGTTCGCTTACGGCTTTCTCGTCGGGCCCTATCCAGTGAACGAGCTGTTCGCCCGCCCTACCGGAGAAGGTCGGAAAACCGTTCGGGGTATGCGGCCCCGGTACTCGCGATATTACTTCAACTTTTTCGTTCAAGCGGCCCTCCTTATTCAAAGTGACCTCGCAAAGCGTAACACGAAAACGATTATCCCATCAAGGATGTCAGCTTGTTCGGCCATTCATATAAAAACATCCTCTCGCCCGCCCGAGGCAACGTCACTGATGAAAAACCCCGGCCGATAAGCTGGCCGAGGTTATGGATTCCCATCGCGCCGAACGGTGCCGTTCAGCCGCTGGAGGAAACGCGTCTTAAATCCGTTCCGAACAAGCAACACGAGCTGAAACGATATGGGGCGGCCATCGAAATCCGCCTCGATGATCCGAGGGCGGAATCGTTTTGCCCGCGGCGGCAGCCAGCGCGAGAGATCGTGAGGCGGCACGCCAAGTTTCTCGAGGCCCATTCGTGCGTTTTCAGCCAACTCTCTCAGTACGGTTCGGTTCAGGTGAATGACGTGGCGCGGGTTAAATTTGTCACGATCGTAGGAACGGACGCCGTTCCGTTGTCGTAATAGATCAAGCAATCGTATGTCTATTACGTACGCGACGTTCGTGTTTTTTGCAAGAAACGCCGAAAGCGTTTCCCAGGATTTGCCGCTTGAGCGTTTGAGTAGGCGGTCCCGGCCACCATGGTTACTACGGTTTCGATATCCGAAGATCCAAATAAAGCCGTCATCCACCGGGAATCCCAGCTCCCCGAGCTGGGCATCAAGCTGGTCGGTGAACAGCTTGAGCTGGTCGGTGTTGGCCGCGCCTTTTACCTCGACGTAAGCATTCAACGCATCATCATCCAGATCGTAATGGCGCGACCCTTTTTCGTCGAACCATTTGCCCGGCGACAATGGCTTCATGTGCAATAAGTGCCGACTTAAACTCTCGTACCAGTACGAGAGATAGAGCTGGCGCTCTCCGTCGCGATAAATCGGAAAATTGTCCACACATCACCTCCATATTGAGATTTTCTCCAAGCCGCCTTTATTTTACCGAAAACTTGCGGATAAGCAAGAGGGAAGCCCCGTAATCTCATTTTAGTGCCCGGTCGTTTCGATGCTCTCGAGGAATATCCGGTATTGTTTTGGAAATGAGCGTTTGACGGCGGCCGATATGAGCAATCCCATGTACTGTTTTGAAGGGGGGATAGGCGTTTTGCTTTTTCTAGCAACGACATATGCTTCCGTAGAGATGCGCCGCCCGTCGTCCAGTATTACGTTCAATGTGATTCGTCTATAGTGTCCGCCAGGGACTCCCTCAAAGACATCGAGGCGCGCAATGTCTTCTTGAGAAATTTCGTAGAGGATCCCAAAAACCGTGCCGGAAGGGTCGGCAACAATATCGGCACAGCCGCAGTTTCTTTTTGATGAGAATATCGTGAAGGCGAGCCGGTATCCCGGCAAACGTGCGACGGTTAAAAATCGCGCCGAAGGGCAACGCGTTTTCATCTGGCGGTCATCCATATTTGAACCATAAGCAAAGTAATACATAAAAAAGGTTGAGAGGGTGGTGCCGGGCGCCATCTCACCCTCTCTTTATTTTACGGCATAGCTTTGGCACAAAGATCTCGGCAAAGCTTTGCCCATTCGACAATCCGCGACAAGGAAGATGTCGCCCCGAACATCCGGAATTCGATGGTACCGTGCACCGATATTCGGATGAGCGTCCAGTACCGCCTTGGATCTTCTTGAAATCCTTTTTCTTCGGCGATCCGGGCGAATTCGTCCCAATCCTTATACGGGCGCGGTTCATAGTCGGGAGCCATGATGCGATAGATCGCCAATCGTTCGCCAAAGGATCCATTTCCGCGCTCGCACAATGCGGAGCGGTGCGATATGACGCCATTGTAGGTCCTGAGCGCGGCTTCGTGATCCGGCATGCCGATATGAATGTGCGTTCCCGCAACACGGCACGCGGCAAGAAGTATGTGGCGGGGTAAGTTGCGGGTGATCTCTTGATAGCGCCCGCTCGAATCGGGATAAACGTCAAGGGGCATATCCTCCGGAGCTATCTCCAGGAATTGATGAGAAAAATTCTCAGCGCAGGGATGCCCCTCGGCGCAAGTGATGCGGTAGTCGTTTTCGGACAGCGCCGGTTCCAGCTCGCCGATCTGGCACGGGCCGACCCGGTCTTCAAGCTGGCAGGCGGAGAGCTCGCACCCGAACGCATTGCCGCAATCCTCGAGTTTTTTGAGGACTCGGGATGCAATCGGGGCTATTCTTCCGCTGCCGTCGCAAAGGAACCTTTCCCGCTCTACGCCCACGTACAGCGTCTTCGCGGGATCAAAACGAAACTGCCTCATAAACCTGGTTGTCATATTTCATCTCCTTGTTTTGGATTTGGTAAGGTGCGTGACGGCGGATGCCGCCCGAGGAATTCTTGAAAAACAAAAAACTCCTCGTCTCTATGCGCGCGAAATATGCGCACAGGGACGAAGAGTTTTGCTCTACGTGTTGCCACCCTCTTTCCAAAAATAGCACGAGCTATTCCTGCTTATTGACTCAGGCGCCTTGCGGCCGACATCAATTATCCTATGGTTACGGAGGAAGCCGGATCTCCACTGATGCGGAGATCTCCTTGCCTTGCGGCGACCCGGGCCCAATCCCTTGTTTCGCAAGGGACCCGAATCTAAGGATTTATATATTTTCCCAACTCTAAGGAAAGTCTAGTTCCGTTCAGCCATTCTGTCAAGGAAAAAGCGCGCCTGCCGGAAATAACGACCATGCCGATCGTTATCCCTGCTTAAGCCGGATCAGCTCTTTCGTGGTTACATTGTATCCCCAAAGGTTTTCAGAATATTCCAGATCTCCTTTTAGCGCATCGGAGATAACGATAATGCGTGCTCCGTTGGATATTTCTCTTTTGCCGTCAAGAATTTCAGTTATAAAGTCGGCGATATCTTCTGGTTTAACGATAGCGTTCCAGGCGAAAGTTTTGTCATTTGCTTTGAGCTTTCTGAGGAGCGGCGTGTCTACATAGCTCGGCAGAATGCTGACGAACTTTATATTTCCTTCCTCCAATCTTACCGTGTCGAAATAAATATTGAGTGCCGCTTTCGAGCTACAGTAGAGAGCATATCCTTCGCCTACCAGGCGATCGGAAACCGATGAGATATTGATTACCAAGCCATTCCGAAGTTTAGGCTTCAATGTTTGAGTTAACAAAATGGGCGCTTTGAAGTTAATATCAAACATTTTTGCAAACGTCTTGTCGGTGAAATCCAGTGCGCCATTTTCAAATATGACGCCCGCATCATTTACGAGGATATCGACGGATTCCTCGCCGATTGAGGAAAGGATTTTTTGAAAGACGCTAACATCGGTCAAGTCGGCGGCGATGCCGACGAAATTGTCTTGGCTATCCCGAGGCGATCGCGAGATGCCATAGACCTTAAAGCCATCAGCGCATAATGCTTCGCAGATCGCCTTACCGATGCCGCTGCTTGCGCCGGTTACGGCGGCTGTTTTCATAAATTTATTATATCTCTTATTTCATATTTCAAGTGGCAAAAGTTGTGCTCTTTAGGCTCTGAATCTATCGAGTCCTGAACGGACCGAAAGGGTTCGGCTAGGGGATTCCTCTAAAAAAACAACTTTTTTAACGCGACCGCGAGGCCATCATTGGAAACGTCTTGAGCAATCATATCGGCGCTCGTTTTCATCTCACTTGATCCATTCTCCATGGCAATTTTGTATCCCGACATTTCAAAAAGGGGCAGATCGTTATTACTGTCGCCCGCAGCAACTACTTCTTCTTTCCGAAGGTTTAACATTTTCAGGAGAATTTGGAGAGCGTGGCTCTTTGTTGCTTCGGAGTGCGTGACGTGAATATCAAAATAGCCGAGTGTCCACGACTTTACTTCATAGGCGGTGATGCGAGGTATTTGCCTCAATAGCTTCAGCATGGTTGTCGCATCCTCCTTGCTGACAGATTCAATATAGATTATCCTTTCCGGTCCTCGAACGACTTTGTTCTTTGCGGGCATGCTTGCATCGTCATTACCGAAGATAACTTTGTAAGGGAAATGCCTCGCCACATCCATGGTCAACTCGACTAGGGGCTGTTCCATATCCTTTTCCCAGAGTATTTTCTCGTCTGCCGGATTGATAATTTGAGTTCCGCCGGAAATTATACAAGGATCGTGGAGCATTAATTTACGAATGACGGCTTTTGAGTTTAACCATGTCCTTCCCGTTGCCGCGCATACCTTCATACTCTTCCGGAGCTGAGTCACAACTCTAATCAAAGTTTCCGACGGCATTCCGTCGGGCTTATTAGGGATGGCCGTGCCGTCCAAATCAAATATGAGCGCTTTATACATAATTTTGGCTATTCCGGAATGCGAGCTATGCCCATCCTTATTTTACTTGGATTTTTCAAGTCCGCCATTCGTGCCGATTTAGAAAGAATAGGAAGAAATCGAACGTTGTTATAACTTCCGGAAGGTGATATTGGGGATATCAGTAGCCCGGAAAAGAAAATACGTGGCGTTGATGTGAAAATCTGTGCCAAATACGTCCCTCGTGATGGATCGTCAGAAAAACGGGAGCTATTAGGGGTGGTCAAAAGCAAAATTATCTTACAGGAGGAAGTAATATCACCCAATAAAAACGATTACGTCGGGTTGAGTAACACGAAAGATTGAAGTAAAATTGATAGTATCATGCTGACAACAACGACCAAAAAAGCAACTCAAAAAAGGGAGAGGCGGCGCAAGCTGTCAGGGAAGGCTTTAGGAAAAATTAATGCCCCATGGGATATGCTGAAAGGAAAAATTATGCAGGCCCCCTATTACGAAAAAGACGGGTTTATTCTCTATAACGACGACTCTCTAAAGATTCTCGCTCAGCTTCCTGGGAATTCCGTCGATATGATTTTTGCCGATCCTCCGTATAATCTTTCTAATGGTGGATTTACGGTTCACGCTGGACGAATGGTCAGCGTGAACAAGGGTTCATGGGATGCCAGCAAGGGGTTTAGGGATGATTACGATTTCCATTACAAGTGGCTCGAAGCCGCCAAGAGGGTTTTAAAGCCGGGAGGTAGTTTATGGGTGAGCGGAACCTATCATTCGATTTATCAATGCGGTCACGCACTTCAAGCGCTCGGTTATCATATTTTGAATGATATTTCCTGGTTCAAACCAAATGCAGCGCCGAATTTAAGTTGCCGCTTTTTTACCGCAAGCCATGAAACGTTAATTTGGGCGCGGAAAGACAAGAAGGCCAAGCACACGTTTAATTATGAAGCGATGAAGAATGGAGCATGGAACGGAGATTTTCTGAAAAAGCCAGAAATGCAGATGCGTTCAGTTTGGGCTATCGGGACACCGAAGCCGGAAGAAAAGAAATTTGGCAAACATCCAACTCAGAAACCGCACGAACTATTGAAACGCATCGTTCTTGCAAGTACTAACCAGGGCGACCTTATTGTCGACCCCTTTACCGGCAGCTCGACAACGGGTATTGCTGCACATCTCAACAATAGAAATTTTATCGGCATGGATACCGAAAAGAAATTCTTAGATCTCTCAATTAAAAGACTCGAGGATCTTAATAAAAGTTCCTTGATACAAGGTCATCTATACCCGGGTATAGCTGCTTGAAGCACCTCAGTGTAGTGGAGGTCGCCATCGATATAATTCTTGAGCGCAAGGAGAAGATTGCGGAACATATATGCGCCAGGGTTCACCTTTTCGTTCTTACAAAATAATTCGATTATCGTAGCGACGTAATCGAGAGAAAGCGTATAATTCTGTTCAATGTGAGCGTATTTCGCGCTGATTTCCTTAACGGTTTCAAGTTTGTAATTATTACGCTCTTGAACGGACGAGAACGGCGCAGTAGATCCATAATAGGCGATATAATATTCGACGATTTCGCGAACCTCTTTACGATATTGTGGAATTTTGAGAAGCAGATCAACGACCCAAAACGTGTGGGTAGGTGGCGTGAGTATTTTGCCTGCGCCGGGTATTAAAATTTTAATGACAAAATCAAGTTGTGGGTTAACACCCCTGCTTCCCTGGAAAAGACCTACCAGAGTTCCGTCCCTTGTCGTATGGGTTGTAAAAGCGGAGACGGTTGGGCGGAGCTGTCTTAGACTGATGCCGTCGTAATACTTCGGGTTATAAACTGGATTCGTGGCCATTAATAATGGGACTATTATACCGCCAAGAGCGTTAAATCCTTACAAATTTTTCAAGCGCCTTTTTTGTTTCGTTGGTCTTGGGGATGACCGGGATATCCAGTTCATTTGCTAAATGCACCTCAGTCCTCATTCCTTCGGAAATATGATCGCCAAAAAGCCATAATTCATCAATATATTTTCGGTGAAAGCATTCGAGATTAGCTATAATCCCTAACTCGCGATCTTCTCCAACTGCTCTTGACCCCATATATTGGACAGAAAGGTCGAAATGTCCTTGTATGAAGTCATGAAGAAACCATACCGTATCTCTCCCGAGGTCAGGGAGCAGATATTGCGGAGGATCAAGGAGGAAGGGATCC
>JAKAUM010000010.1 GCA_021827685.1 bacterium | reverse complement strand
GGATCCCTTCCTCCTTGATCCTCCGCAATATCTGCTCCCTGACCTCGGGAGAGATACGGTATGGTTTCTTCATGACTTCATACAAGGACATTTCGACCTTTCTGTCCAATATATGGGGTCAAGAGCAATATGAGGTATGTATTTATCGGCGGCATTCCCACGGCAGGTAAGAGCTATCTGGCAAAAAAAGTTGCGGATGCTTTGGGTATCGCCTATTTTCAAACCGATCATTGGCGTGACGATCTGCAGTCCGACCCGGAAACGAGAAGGTGGGTTGATTTTTTCTGGAATCAGGACGAAGAGAAATATTGGCGCGAGACAGACTGCGATCAGCAATGGGAAAATCTGAAAAACCAATCCGAGGCATTCTGGCCGGCGTTTTCGAAAAAGATAAAAAACATTCAGGCAGATAATCAGCCGGCGGTTTTCGAGGGGGTGAACATTTTGCCGCATTTGGCAAGGCGGGATTTAGACTTCCCTGGCATATTTCTTTTGGGTGAATCGTACGAAAAGATCCTGGAGCGGAATAAGAAAGAGCCTCGCTGGGGAAAAAGTGAGTTTCTGCAGGAACAAGAGGCGAAAGCGTTTTGGAGTTGCGAGCGGATGCAATATCAAAAAGAAGCGGAGAAATATGGCTTTAAAACATTCAACGATTCATTCTCGGCCAAAAATGAGTTATTGAGAATATTAAAAAGCTAAGTTCGAATCCTCCCGCCGTCGTGGATAAAATAAAAAGTTCAATAAAATCAAGGCGATGGCGTTAGGGCGACCGAGATGGTTCAAATACTAGTGCCTCCGCCCGTTAGTGCAGGGCGTCGGTTCGAGAGACCCTCCGGCCTCGGGTTTTGGTATATATATGTTAAAGTAATAGGGAAGTGAGACTTCCCTCTTGGTACACGGATACTCGAATTAAACGTGGCCCCTACTGGCTCCTCAGTTGGGGAATACTTATCGTTTTGTTCGCAATCACCATGATCGTATTCTGGGCGGTAAACGACGCCACCGTCCGGACGATTATAGTTTCCATTTTCGCTGTCATCTATTTCTGTATCCGATTCGTCCTTGTTCGCTTCCGCTTAAACGATATTTCTCCGGACACGCAGGTAAACCTCGCGAAAAGAGGATTCCTCGGACTTTTTGGCAATTGGATGATCGACTTTGCGCCATCGAGCGGAACGAACGACAGCTCCTTCGAGAAGACCCGCCGATTCTATATCCCCGGCGGCAAGCCGAATATGAAGAATTATCTCTTGAACATAGCCGTCATTCTTCTGGTCGCGGCCTCTCTGGGCGCTATTTTCTTTTACGCTCCTTACAAGCAAAACACCGCAGGCGGCGGCTCTCCCGTCGCGCGCACGCGTACCGGTCAGTCATCCGATATAAACCAAGCACTGCCCCAAACGCCTTCTGCAACGGGGAAAATATGGCAATGCGCCACGTCGCAGTTCTCGCCGATATCGATAGCCAAGCTCAACGCCTATGGCGGCTCCCTGCCGTATTTGAACGGCGACCGGCAAGGAGTCGAAATTTCCGGAACGGTTGTCGAAAAACTTACAGGATCGAACACCGGGTTCATCATCCTCGAGGATGGTTCGGGGAATTTCGCCGAGATCAATAACAATGCGTCTGCCGAAACCGCATTATCGACAGGAGACACGCTAATCACCGATGGCTATTTCCTTTACCGCAACACGGCAATGAGCCAATTCCCCGCATCGATGCCGATCATCTACGGCGCTGGCGTCTGCCGAAGCTACCAATAATCGTCAGCATATCCGGAACTTCGGACAGCGGCGGTTTGACCTCAAAAAACCCGCTCCTCAGGTTTTGCTATCTTTTAGAAATTACAGTTGAGGCGAAATTGTTCGCCGGAAATGGATATGAGAAGGTTGGAAACTGTCAGATAGGATCCCGAAATGGGAGAGGTTAGAATATATCCATGATCCTGTAAAATCCCTTAACAAGCGTTTCCGATAGTAGTATAATGGAAGCGTTCTTTAATAATCCCGGTGCGGTTATAGCTTCCAGCTCACGAATCGTCGCGGCTTGGAAGCTATAACCCGCCAATCCAAAAATCCAAATGGCGGGCTAGCAGAAGGAGTTGCATATGACGACGACCGCTACCCTTTCCCAAGGCAAGCATCTTGCCGAACTGTTCGAAACTCTCGAGTCCGGCCAGCTTCAGGCACTGATCGCTTCCGGACTTCTCACCGACCTCCGGCGCTGCGCCGCGGAACTCGACCCCACGAAGGTTGACCGCGACCAGTTCCAAAAGGTCCTCGGCCTCGATCCCTCCGTTTTCATCGTAAAGATGGGCGGAGCGACGAACACCGACGAGATTACGAAGGCGCTGGGCTTTCCCTTCGACAACTTGATCACGCAGGAAAACTTCCCGCTGAAACCCAGCGAGAATCCGACGGAAGACGAGATTGAAATCGTCGACCCCGGCCGCGACTTCAGCGAGGAGGAAGGCCCTCAGATCCTGAAAGAGAAGGGCCTGCTTCGCCCGACCTACGAGCATGCGATCCGCTTCGCCGAACAGCACGGGAAAGCGACGACTTCCGAAAAGAAGCCGTTCATGATTTTCCTGCACGAAGCTTGGCAGAACCCGGACCGCGACCGTAGCATCGTGTGCTTGGACCGCGACGCTGAGTGCCGCAGGCTCACCCTGCACTATTCCGGCCGCAGGTTCAGAGACTACTACGTTCTCGCTGGCGTCCGCCCGCGCAAGTAGTCCCCAAGCACTTTCACCTCAGGATTTTTGGACACTTTGTCCCTTTGCCCGTTCCGATTTTGGAACGGGCATTCTTTTTTTGAACCTCTCTTCCGACTTTATTTTTTTATAAAATGGCTCAATTTAAAACGGCGACTGTTGGTTCAGCAAGGGAGAACCGGGGATCCTCTTTTCTCTTGGATCCTCGCGACATGTCAAAATCTTATCGCGGATATGAGAATGTATCAGCGACTGCCCTCCACCAGCGGCCGAGCGCGCGGTTCTCACGCAAATCCGGGGAAGAAATCCGTCTTGATGCGGCGCTTCGGAATCCCTAATACTGCCAGCGTCTTCATGAACCCCGTCACCATCGCGTGCGAGCCGGAGACGTAGAAAGTCCGCTCCGCGTAGTCGGGAATGGCCTCGGCGACGAACTTTGCGTCTATTCTTCCGTAACGGATGCCGCCCTGGCCGTGGCGCATGCCGGAATCATGGGATGCGCCGGAATCGTGCCGGACGGACTCGCTGTGCCGCCCCCGGGACTCCGCCGGAGCGGCTGGTTCCGGCGCCGTTACGGCATACACGACCTTCAGCCCTGACTTTTTTTCCGCTTCATCGAAAACGTCCCGGTATGCGATCTCCGAAACGGCACGGTTGGAATAGAGGAGCACCGCATCCCGCCTCTCCCCGGAATCGGAAAGATATTTCGCCATGCTGCGGAACGGCGTGATCCCTATCCCGCCGGCGACGAATGCAAGCTTTTCCCCGGAGTCGCGCGGCAGGGTGAAATCGCCCGCAAGCTGTCCGCCGGCGAGCTTTCCTCCCGCAGGCATGCCGAGCATCGCGCGCTTGAAACTGCTCATCGATTTTCCGAACCGCACGCCGAGATGCACCTCGCGCTCCGTCGGAGACGAGGCGAGCGTGAAATAGCGCCGGTTGCCGCGGCGGTCGTTTTTTTCATGTCCCAGCGTCCATTCCATGTACTGGCCCGGTTGGAACTTTATCGGCCTGTCGGCCGCAAACGCGAAATCATATATCCCCCCGCCGAGCTCGCGGCGCTCTTTCAGCGTGAACGTATGCCTGGCTTTCGGGCTCATGAGCCACGAGAAGATATTCCCGGCGAGTAAGGCGAGCTCCGGAGTGAAATAGATGGGGCCGATATACGTGCCTGAGGCGAAAAGAGCCCCGACGAAAGCTCCGTAGGCCGCGCGGCGCAGGCGCGTCGGCGGCGTCGTCAGCGGCTCCGTAAGCATGATAAACGCGAAGAAAAAGAACGGCGCATGGAGGATTGCTTCCCGGAGGGTGTCCGCCGGATTAAACGAGGCGCGGGTGAGGATCGTGACTGCGAATCCCGTCGCGAGGAAGCTCAGCACGAGGTCGAAGCGCCGGATTTTTCTCGTCACGAGCAACCCTCCCGCAAGGACGAACCAGAGCATCGGGAGATTGCCGCCCACCCACCACGTCGCCGACCGCCCTATGGTGAACGCGGTCACCGCGACCGCGAATGCGGCAGGATTGAAAATATGCTTCTTGTTGACGGCAAGCAGGTATTTGGAAGCCATGGCCAGCACTGCCGCCCAAACAAGGAACGCAATTCCTCCGGCCGAGGCGGGCGCGACCGGCGTGATGATGAGCGCGAGGATGAGCGCCGTGATATACGCGGATTCCGAGTTGGGTTCCGCGCCGAATGCCCGCGCAAAAAGCCCGTTCGCCGCCCACGACGCGGCGACGAGCAGGAGGGAGGAAAATATGATCGGCACCGGACGGTACGGCAGGACTCCGAACGCGCCGAAAACGGCCGCAATCGCGAGGAGCGCGATCAAAAAGTACAGCACGAGGCGGTACATCGTAATCCGATCGAGGAAAGAATCTATGAAGTCGATCATGGCGCGGTGAATTTTTTGAACCTGCTTGTCGCGGCGGCCGTCCGGTCGTTCTTTATCATGTACCCCTCAAGGCCGCGGGCCTCTTCGAGAAAACGCAGGGCCCCTTCGCCCATCGCGAACGCGGCGGTCGCGAACCGGTCGGCCTCGTACGCATCGGGGCCGATCACGGTGAGGCTCGCGATTTCATCGGCGGCCTTGCCGGTCTTCGGATTGTAAATGTGGCTGCCGCGGACGTATGTTCCGGAAGTGGCGATTCCTTCCCCGGACAGGCGGACTATCCGCACGTTTTCCGAGGCGCGCCATGGATTCCTGATGCCCACGGACCATTTTTCCCCTTCCGCATTCAGGCCGCCGGTTTGGATATCGCCCCCGGCGTCCACGTAGAAATCCGCATAGCCGGCGTCTTTCACGAGATTCGCGGCGTTCAATATCGCCCATCCTTTGACAATGCCCGAGGGGTCGTATTTACCGACCGGGCCGGGCAGGCGTATGTCGAAATATCCGCCGGTGAGCGCCTTGGTCTCTTCCGCGAGCCGGAAAATCGTTTCCATGTCCCTGCTCCGCTCCTTCCGTCCGAGCTCCCCGCGGTTTATGGCCGAAATCTCGCTCCCCTCGCGATACGTGCTGAATTTTTCGTCTATGTATCCGAAATATTCAAACACCGACCGTACCACGGCGCTCCCGCGCCCATCGGTCTCGGCCGCGGCATCCGCGATTTCCACCGTCACGGGCATGCCCATCAAAATGCGCGTCTCTCTCATCCGGCCGCGCGCTAGGATTTGGCCGAGGCGAGCGCCGCGGCAAGCGACTGGGCGAACGCCTCGCTCGAAAGGGTCGCGCCCGAAACAATGTTGACGTTCCCGCTCTGCGCCTGGATCGCCTCGCTCACGAGCTGGGGTAGGGCAAATCCGTTTATTTCCTGCGACGGGACGTCGGAAGGAGACTGAAGCACTTTAATATTGCTCAGCGCGCCGCCCCGGATGACCGCCTCCACCTGCATCGGGCCGTAAAATGCGTCCGTCACCGGGCCGGTATACGCGCCGTCCGTATAGAGCCCGCTCGTCTTTGCCGATGGCGGCGCGGGCGACTGCGGGGATGACGGCTGGGACTGGGACGATGGCGCCTGCGGCTGCAGCGACGATTGCGGCGGGGTTCCCGCCGCGACGGAACCCGAACCCGCGCCGGAAGAAGGCGAAGGACGGCTCTTATCGAAAAACGCCGCGTACCATGCGTACCATGCGAAAGCGGCTATGAGCGCGAATGCCAAAAGGTATTTCCTCATTGGTGGGGTACCTTATTATACAAAACTGCGGGTGATTTTCAATCATTCCGCCGCGCTCCGCTTCCGGTGGGTTCCCAGCCCATCGAAAAACTCGGGGGGCGCGGGCGATGGGATTTGAACCCACGATCTGGTCCGTGACAGGGACCCGAGGACTCCAGACTCCTCTACGCCCGCAGAATTACCCATTCAGCATACGCAGGAATTCTTTTTCGTCAATGATTTTCACCCCCAGCTTGCGCGCCTTTTCGTATTTCGATCCCGGATCTGAACCCGCAACAAGGTAATCGGTCTCGCGGCTCACGGATTCCGACGCGGCGCCTCCCAGGGCGCGAACCTTGTCTTTCGCTTCCTCGCGGCTCATGGACCCGAGCCCTCCCGTGAGGACGAACGTCTGCCCATCGAATTTTCCCCCCGCCGCGGCGCGCGGAGGCGCCTCCACCTCCGCCCCTCCCGAAGCGAGCCTCTCCAAAAATTTCACGTTGCGGGGCTCGCGGAACCAGCCGTGGATGCTCTCCGCGACTTTCGGCCCTATGTCCGGCACCTTCTCTAAATCATCCATAGAGAGCTTCTGGAAGATCTTCGTTATGTCTCCGATGTCTATCAGGCCGCCGCGGTGCGGGAATTCGAAGCTTTTCGCGAGGAGCGCCGCCGTTTCTTCGCCCACGTGCAGGATGCCGACGGCGTATAAGAATCTTGCGAGCGATACGCGCTTCTTCCCGGCAATCTCGCGCACGAGGTTCTCCGCCGACTTCGCGCCGAACCGTGCGAGCGCGGCGACGTCGCCGGCGCGCAATTCGAAAATGTCCGCCGCATCGGAGATGAGCCCCTCGTCGAGAAGCCGGTCTATAATCTTCGGCCCCATCCCCTCAATGTTGAACGCGCCGCGCGAGGCGAAATGGTAGAGCGCCTCCCGATGCCTGGCCGCGCACGTCCGCGACGGGCAGCGGCTGACGGCGCCCTCGCGCACGACGGGGGAACCGTCCACGGGGCATCGCGCGGGCATCCTGAACGAATGCTCGCGGCCGGTGCGAAGCTCCGTAAGGACCTTCGTCACCTGCGGAATCACGTCTCCTGCGCGGGAGACGACCACCGTGTCGCCTATCTTGAGCCCGAGCCGCCCGATCTCATCGGCATTATGGAGCGTCGCGTGCGTAATCGTAATGCCGCCCACGCTCACCGGGCGCATGACAGCGACCGGCGTAAGCGCCCCCGTCCGCCCGACCTGCACTTTTATGTCCTCGACGACCGTCGTCGCCTCGCGCGCGGAAAACTTGTATGCGATCGCGGCGCGCGGCGCCTTGCCGATGATCCCCGCGCGGTCGAAGAGCGCGTTATCGTTCACGATGACCACCGTGCCGTCGATTTCGTACTCCAGTTTTTCACGGCGCTCCGCCCAGTATGCGCGGAAGGCAAGCGCCTCGCCGAAATCGCGCGCGGGCCGGTTCCAGGGATTCGTCCTGAATCCTAGCGCCTTCAGCATGAGGTGCTCTTCGTCGTGGTACGACTGGCCGAGGTCGGTCACGATGTCGTACTGAAAGGAATCCAGCCGGCGGCCGGCGGCTATGGCGGGGTCGAGCTGGCGGATGGAACCCGCGGCGATGTTCCTAGGGTTCGCGTAGGGCGCGAGGCCCTTTTTTTCCTGCATGCGGTTGATCCGCATGAATTCTTTTTTCGTGAGGAACACCTCGCCGCGGACGACGAGGCGGCGCGGCGCAAGGTCGTAGCGCGCGGGATCGAGCGCCATCTTCTTGAGCGCGGCGGCGGCCTCATCGGGCGGGGCGAGCGCGAGGGGTATCGCTTCCACCGTCCGAAGATTCTGCGTCACGTCCTCGCCGACGAGGCCGTCGCCGCGCGTGGAGCCGCGGACGAACACGCCATTTTCATATTCAAGTTCTATCGCAAGCCCGTCGATTTTAAGTTCGCAGTAAAAGGGCGCGGCGGTGCCATCGCTTTTATTCGCGCCGCGGGTGCCGCGCCCGCCGCCGGACGCCACCCGGCGCCCGAGATAGTTTTCCAGGCGCGCAAGCCATGCGTCCATGTCCTCCGGACTGAATGCGTCATTGAACGAGGTCATCCGGATGTCGTGGCGCACTTTTAAAAATCCCTTGAGCGGCTTCCCCGCCACGCGCTGGGTCGGCGAATCGGGCGTCACGAAATCGGGATATTCCTGTTCAAGATCGAAGAGTTCCTTCTTCAAGGCATCCTCCGCTTCGGGAGAGATAAGTTCCTTGTTCTCAATAAGCCGCGCGGCGCGGTATTCATTGATAAGCGCGCGGAGGCGCGCCGCCCGCGCGCGGGCCCTCGCCTTGTCCGTGGATTCCCCTGCCATGCGGATAGTATACGCCGTCGCGCGCTAGGGCGCCGTCGTGGTCGTCGAGGTCGGGAAGGTTTCGGAAAATGCGCGGACCGAGCTCCACGATTCGCCTTCCGCGATGGTGGAGGAAACAGTACTGGTTGCCGTGCAATCCGCCGCACTGCCGATGCCGCCGCTGCCCCCGGGCCCGTAGCACAAGACCGTCACGGCCGCATCGCTAAACGCGGGCAGGGGCGGGCCAGAACACGGAGGGCCGGGCGGAGGGCATTGATATACCCAATGCACGTAATCCGACCATCCCATTCCGGCATCTGCCGCAAACACGGCCTGCGCCGAATGTTCAATGTCGGTTACCGCGCGGAGGCGGTACAGCGTGAGGACTCCGGCGACGGCGGTAGCGCCAAGGATTACCCCTCCGAGGGCAATCGTAGCGAGGAGAAGCGCCTGTCCGCGGCTGCGGCGGTTGTCGATTTTCGGGTGGTTCATGTTTGCGGGCGCGCACTCACCGTAGTTTGGAGGGGAATGATGCTGTCCCGGATAGCGGGGTCGGTTGAATTCGGCGTGACCCCCAGGAGGATCGTGATGCGCGGATTCCATGGTCCGCCCGGTGCAGTCCCGAATATGATGAATCTTAGGTATTTTATCACCGCGTCCTGCCCCGTAATCGCCATGCCGTCTTTCCCGATATACGAAGACGTAGCGGCGTAGGTGACCGGAAGTCCTTCCACGTTCGTAAACTCGAGCGCGGAGCAGTTCCACGGCTCACTGCCGGCCGTGCAGACGGAGCCGCATGAGGACGCAGGCGTACAAAACGAAGTGCCCGTCCGTATCTCGCGCGCCATTTGCTCGAGGGCGGCGCCGGCATCCGACTGGGCCGCAATGATGCTGGACGCCTCTCTCTGCGCGCGGAGCGCGCGCACGAAACCGCCTATCGCGATCGCCGTAGCCGCCGTAAAAAGCACGAGGGAGATAAGGAGCTCTATCAGCGTGAATCCTTTTTTCATTGCCGCTTGATCAGTACCAATTATAGAATTCGTCCTTTAAATCGACCTCGTGCCCGCGCCATGTCACGACGGAATGCACGATTACGGCATCGCTTCCCACCGTCCCCGTCGCATAATCGATAGTGATGCCCCGGCATAGCGCGCCGTTGCCCGCAGGCGGGGGCCATGCGCAGGAGCCCGAGCCGGATGAGGGGGAATAGATATAGGAATCCGAAGAGGTGTCGAACTCGAGCGGCGCGACGGAACCGGCGGCGATCCAGTACGGAGACGCGGGCGAGAGGGTCGAACAAGAGGATCCGTCGGTAAGGATCCTGTAATCGAAGGCGTACGTCCCCATCGCGCTGAAGCAAGGCCAGGTCCCGCCTACGTGTCCATAGTACATAGTGTGATCGAGGAGGTTTTTCGTAAGTTCAATGCCCTCCGCCGCAAGGTACGTAGCGGTCGTCTGCTCCGATATCCTGCGGTTTTCGGCGAAGGAATGCGAGAGGAGGGAGAGCATGCCGAGAAAACCGGCCGTGAGCACCCCAAGGGCGATGACCGCTTCTATTATCGTCTGTCCTTCCCGTTGCGGGCGCGCGTTCATTTCCATTTAAAACTGGATTCCGCCCGCTCCGTTTATCGTCACCGTCGTCGACGCGGTTTTTTGGGCGGTCTCGAGATAAATCTGCGATGTGGAAGTCGTCAGCGTGACGCCGGACGAAATATTGCTCATCCGGACTTTCGGATCGGGAGGCGAGAAAAATACGAAATTCAGCGCGTCGCCGGATGTCCCTGTCGCGAACTGGACGCCGGCGTCGAGCGGTATGTCCCACGTACCCGCCGTATAGGGGATCATCTCGCTCGGCGCGATGCCGACTGCCGTCGTCGAGGCGAGGTCGGGACAAAACTGGAGCGCGCCGTTCACGAGAAGGTCCGGGTAATCGGAGGGCGACGGGGTGTAGGCGAATATGGAATAGGTACTGCTCGGATAATCAACCGAAACGCCGTAGCCGCAGATCCTCGAATTCCCGACTGGATTGAGCGCGCCGTACGCCGAGAACGCGAGATTCTTCGCCATCGACACGAAGCCGGCGATTTTCGCGGATTCTATATTCAAAGTGTTTTCATTCCGCGCCACGCTTGTATACGCGATGGCGATCCCCACGAGCATGGCGGAGATGCCGAGCACGACAAGAAGTTCGACGAGCGTGAATCCCTTCATACTCCTATTATATGCAAATATGCGCCGATCGCCGATGCACCGAAAAAGAACATGAACCCGGCGCCCAGGGCGAGGAACGGAACGAAGGGAATCGCGCTCTTCATCGTCTTTTTAGTCCGGAGAAGGAGCCATATGCCGACGAGCGCGCCCGCGACGAATGCCGCCGCGAAAAGGAATACGATATCGGGCCATCCGAAAAGGAAACCGAGAGGAGCCGCGAGCTTCACGTCCCCCCAGCCCATTCCCCTGCCCCGCGTCACGGCAATCAGGAGGGCGAAGAAACCGGCGCCGATTGCCGCCGCCGCGAGGCGATTGATCCAAATATTGCCCTGAAGGCCGAACGGCGCGGCAAGCGCGCCGAGCGATGATTGGTTCGCGCCGAAGGAGGCTCCCGCCGTGAATACCGCCGCGAATACGGCGGCCGCGCCGAGAAGCGCCGTAAGCTCGTCGGGCACTATCTGGAGCCGGAGATCGATATATGCGATGAGGAGCAGGAGCTCGAATGCGATAACCCACAGCGCCGCAAGCGCGGGCGCCGCGGCCGCAACGCCCGGAGCGCCGCCTACCGCATGCGCCGCGATCACGTACGGCACCGCGGCGAAGATGGCCCCCGAAAGGAGTTCGACGAGCGGGTACTGCCAGCCGATGCGCGCCCGGCAGCGGCGGCAACGCCCGCCCTGGACGATGAAGCTTGCGAGAGGGACGAGTTCAAACCACCGGAGCGTGCGGCCGCAATGGGGACAATGCGACCTGCCGCCGATCACCTTGGGGCTGAACGAAAAGTGGTCGCCGCGGTACCGCAGGGCGACGACATTGATGAAACTTCCCACTGCGAGGCCGAAGACGAAAAGGATGGCAATGGTGACCGGGTCCATATCCATCCATTATACGGCGCCTTCCTCAGATAAACCAAAATCCCGCGCGAGGCGGGATTTGGAAAAACCTCTGCGTTCAGGCTAGAGCGAAAGGCAATACGTCGCACTGCCTGCCGGCTTGTTTTCGACGCAACCAGGATCGGGGACGATCATGCCCGTATCCGCCGTCCAGGTATAGCCCGTGGTGACCGGCGGCGTGTAGCCGTTGAAGACGCTGTTATTCGGGTTCTCGAGCGCGGCCCCGATGATATAGGACGTCCCGCCGGTGTTGTAGGCGTATTCATAGCTCCGGTTCGTGCTCGGATCCGACGGAATAGTGGTCACGCCGATATTGGCGGTCGTCGTGAGCAGTGTTGCGAGCGAACCCCACGTGGTCGGCGCGGAGAATCCGGTACTGCAGGCGCCGGTCGCTGCCGTTCCGCCGGGATAAAAGCCGCACTTGCTGTAGAACAGTTCAAGGGCGTTCTGCACCTCGCGGATGTCCGACAATCTGCGCGCGTCGCGGCCCGCCTGCTGGGTAGGACCGAGCCCGACGAGTACGGCTGACGCGAGAATCGCGATGATCGCGACGACGATCAAGATTTCGATGAGGGTGAAGCCGCTCCTCTTGTTATTTCGTTTCGCCATGATTATTGCAATAGGAACTCGACCTTTCGAATTTCTTCCAGTATACCACGTCAGTGGATATTCGCGGTCAAGCTGTATATGGGGATAAGGATCGAGGCGAAGAGGAGGCCCACCATAAGACCCATGCCGATCATGAGAATCGGCTGGATAAGATCGACGAGATTGTTAGAAACCTCGTCCGCTTCGTGCGAATAAATGCCGGAAAGCCGACGGAACATGTCCTCCGTTTTTCCGGTCGATTCGCCGACGGCGACCATCTGCCAGACGAGCGGCGGGAAGAACTCCGGCCGCGCCGCGATGCTCTCCGAGAGGAGCTTCCCCTGGCGGACGTCGTTTGCGATGTCATGGATCACGTCTTCATACAGCACGTTCCCGGTCATGCTCGAGATGATCTCGAGCGACTGGGCGATCGGAACGCCTCCGTGGACGAGGAGCGCCGCCGCATTCCCGAAGCGCGCCATGATGACCGGCACGGACAGCTTTTTCAGGATGGGAAGCCGGATCCTCGCCTCGTCGACTTCCGCCCTCCCCTCTTCCGTATTCACGTAATTCGCAACGCCGAGCACCACGATCACGAGGATGCCGACCATGACGATCCACCAATGGGAGAGGAAGTTGCCCGTCGAGAGGAGCGCCTGCGTGTACCACGGAAGCTGTACACCGTTCTCGGCGAATACGGTTCCGATGGACGGGAATACGACGGTGAGGAGTATCGCCGCGACGCCGACGAAGAGGGCAAGCACGATGCCGGGATAGATGAGCGCCGAAGAGATTTTTCCCGCGAGTGCGCCTTCCTTTTCGGCGTAATCCGCGAGAAAGCCGGCGATCTCATTCAGATTGCCCGTCACCTCCGCCGCGCGCGCCATCTCGATATAAAATTGTGGGAATACCGTCCCCTGGCGCCCCATCGCCTGCGAAAACGAAAGACCCGAATCGATGTCTTCGGCCATTTGGACAATCGCTTCCCGAAGGAGCTTGTTCTCCGTCTGATCGCGGAGCGTCTTCAGGGCGTCGCTCAGGGAAAGCCGCGCCTCGAGGAGGGTGGCGAGCTGGCGCGTGAAGATCAGCATGTCCTTGCGCCGGATGCGGTTGAACAGCGAAGAAATCCGGTCCGATATGCCCTGTTTTTCCTCTGATTCTACGGAAAGGATGAAAAGGTCGTGGCTCGTGAGGATGCCGACGGCGGCATCGCGGCTTCCCGCCTCCACGAGGCCGACCTGCAGTTCGCCATCCTTGGTTTTTGCCTGATATTTGAATTTCATGGGCGGCGTCCCCGCTACGTCCGCTCGAGGAGGATCCGGAGTTCGGAGGGATTCAATGAATAAAGCTCGGCGTTCTCCAGTGTGACTTCCTTGTTTCTCACGAGGTTCGCGAGCGAGCGGTTCAGCGTGACCATTCCCTCCTGCATGGACGTCTCTATCACGAGGTCAATCTGATAGGTCTTGCGCTCGCGGATGAGGTTCCGGATCGCCGGATTCACGATCATGAGCTCCATCGCGGGAATCCGCCCGCCCGAAATGCGCGGAAGAAGCCGCTGCGACGCGATGGCGACGAGCGTCGCCGCAAGCTGGGAAATCACCTGGCCCTGCTGTTCCGGCGGAAACGAGTCGATGATGCGGTCGATGGTCTGCGAAGCGGAGTTCGTGTGGAGGGTGGAAAGCACCAAATGGCCCGTCTCGGCCGCCGTCATCGCGGTGCCTATGGAAACGGCGTCGCGCATTTCGCCGATCATGACGACGTCCGGGTCCTGCCGGAGCACCGTTCTCAGCGCGGAATGGAAGCTCGGCGTATCGCTCCCCACTTCGCGCTGGGAAACGATGCACTTGTCCTGGGTAAAAAGATATTCCACCGGATCCTCGACCGTGATGATATGGTCGGAGCGGGTGTGGTTGATCTCGTCGAGGATCGCGGCGAGCGTGGACGATTTCCCATGCCCGGCCGGTCCCACGACGAGGACGAATCCCTGCGAGAGCTTCGCGAAATCGTGGAGCAGCGGCGGGAGATTGAGCTCTTCCGGCGTCCGTATCCGCGCAGGCACGAGGCGCAGGGCCGCGGCGAGATAGCCGCGCTGGTAGTATGCGTTCGCCCGGAAGCGCGCCTTGTCTTCGAAACTGTAGGCGAAGTCCACCTGCCGGTCGGCAACGAGCTTCTGCCGCTGTTCGGGAGTGAGGAGCGCGCCGATTACCCCTTCCGCGTCTTCCGGCGTCATAATCTGCTCCTTCTGAAGCGGCACGAGCGCTCCGTCGATGCGGAGCGTAGGACGCCGCCCCACCGCGAGATGCAAATCCGACGCGCCCTGGCGCGCGCAATCTATAAGAAGCTCGTTCAGTTTCGCCTGATAATCAAGCGGCATAAAAGTATTATAGCACACGCCGCGCGCGCCGCGGCGGCGCGCGCGGCGCGGTTACGCCTCTTCCGTTTCGCGCATGATCTCCTCCATGGATACGATGCCGTCAAGCGCCTTCATCACGCCGTCCTCCCGCAAGGTGATCATGCCCTGGCGTTTCGCTTCCGCCGCGACTTTCTGGATATCCGCGCCGTGTTCGATGATGTCCCCCAGCTCTGGCGTCATCCGGAGCACCTCGAAAATCGCCATCCGACCCAAAATCCCCTTCCCCTTACACGAGCTGCATCCTTTTGCATGCCATATCTTATAAGGCTTTTCATATTTTGCGGTGAGTTCCGGCTTGAGCCCCTCGAGCGAGCGCCCTATCGCGCGGGCGAGATCCGCAGGCGCCTCCTCCGCAGCTTTGCAATCGGGACAGAGGGCTCCGACGAGCCGCTGGGAAATCATTAAGTTAAGCGACACGGGGAGCAGGAACGGCTCCACCTTCATGTCGGCAAGGCGGGGAATGACCCCCACGGCATTGTTCGTATGGAGGGTCGAAAGCACGATATGGCCGGTAAGCGCGGCCTGCACGGCGAGCCCCGCCGTTTCGTTGTCGCGGATCTCGCCGACCATTATGACGTCCGGGTCCTGCCGGAGGATCTGGCGGAGGCCGGAGGCGAAATCGTAGCCGATTTCCGGCCGCACCTGCGACTGGTTCACGCCGGAAACGAAATATTCCACAGGATCCTCCAAGCTCACGATGTTCACCTTGTCATCATTCAAATGCTGGAGGAATGCGTAGAGCGAAGTCGTCTTCCCCGATCCCGTAGGCCCCGTCACGAGCACCATGCCGTAGGGACGCTCGAGCCCTTCTTTCACGAGCTCCATATTGCCGTAGTGCAAAGGAAGGTCTTCAAAATGTTTGAGCCCCGCCTGCGAATCAAGGACGCGGATCGCGACCTTCTCGCCGAGCGGCGTGGGAAACGTCGCTACCCGGAAATCGATGTCGCGGTCGAACACCCGCGTGCGGAAGCGGCCGTCCTGCGGGATGCGCGTTTCGTCGATCTTCAGATTGGAAACAACCTTCACGCGCGATACGATCGGCTGGGCGAGTTCCGCGGGAAGCGAGGCGACCTCGTGCAGGTCGCCGTCGTTCCTCAGGCGGATGCGCAGGGATTCCTGCTGCGGCTCGATGTGGATGTCCGACGCCTTGCTCTCCACCGCTTCACGGAAAGTATCCGCGACGATTCTGATCACGGGCGCGTCCTCCGTCGCGCCGCCCTCTTCCAAGCTTACGGCCTTCCGACCCCCCGCGGATCCCCGCATGCCCCCGTCCCCCGCCACCGACTTGACCGCCCTCTCTATCTCCGCGCGGTAGGGCGAGTATTTTCTGAGCGCCGCCTCCCAGTCGCCATAGCTTATAAGATATACGCCGAGATTCACATGGTTCTGGCGCGCGATGAATTTGAGCGCATTCTGCGCTTTCGCATCGTCGGGGTGAAGCATGCCGACCACCAAAAGCCCATCGCCGAACGAGACCGGAACCGCGCCGTACGTGCGAGCCGTCTCCTCGGGAACAATCTGGAGCAGGCGCGCATCGAGGCCGTCGGGAGAAATCTTTTTATACGGGATTCCGAGAAGCTCGCTTTTTGTCTCCGCGACTTTTTCGTCATCCGCCGCCCGCTGGTTCCAGATAACCGATTCCACGGACTCGCCGCTCACGATGGCGTCGCGCGAGAGCCGCTTGACGCGGGCTTCGTCCAAAAGTCCTTTCTTCGAGAGCGCGGAAAGCAATTCCTCTGAGGTCATATGCCCTTAGTGTACCACGAAGCGGCGGCGCGGACGGATGGCGAAGGAAGGCCGCATCCCCGCACGGCCGCACGGCCGCTATGGCGCGACGAACGGATTCTGACGGCCCACCGAAACCGGCCCGCTCGCCGAAGGAAGAGGAAATTGCGGCACCTTGAGCGCCTGGAATGCCGGACTTCCCAGAACGTCCTGCGGCTGGATATTGAGCCCCGTGGGAACCGCGGCCGAAAATCCCTGCGGAGGAGGAACGACGACGAGCTCCGGCGCGGCGAAGAAAATATAGTAGACGGCGATGCCGACAATCGCGATAAACGCCACGAACCAGGCGACCCGCATGAGTTCCAGCCCGTTCTTTTTCTCTTCTTCTATTACGATTGCCATGTTATTGGACCTGATAATAGGTTTTTATCCCTAAATTGTAAAAGAAGCTGTCGTTCGCGCCGCCCTTCCCGCCGGCCGAAGCCGCGGAAGCGACCGGTTCGAGGGAAAACTGCGTTACATTGAAGACGCGGATGTTGGATTCGAGCGTTGAGAGGAAAAGTTTCAGGGATTCATAGCTGCCGGATGCGGAAACCTGGAGCGTGAAGGAGCCCTTCGGTTTCAATCCCTGGCTCGCCGCCGCGCCCCCCGAAGAGCTCATGTGCGGCGCGGATATCGCGATCGACTGGATATTGATGCTGTCCGCCGTGGCGATCCCGTATATCTGCGCCAAGGCATCCGCGACGTCCGGCCCTGACGGCATGGCAAGCGCCACCGTGCTCGTGGGCAAGCTCCCGTTCGCGTACTGGCCGATGAGACCATTTACATGGCTCACGAGCTCCTGCTCGTTGCTCACATCCTGGACCAGGCTCAGTTGTTTCCCTTTAAGCTCCGAAAGGTCCGCATAGGTCGGTTGGACGAGATCGAAGAAAAGGACAAACGACGCGACTACGAATGCGAGGGAGAGAATCATGCTGAGAAACCGCTTTGAACTCTGTTTCATGGCGTTGTGGAGGAAAACGGCTTCATATCAAGCGTTACGGAAAATTTCCAGACCTTCCCATTGTCGTCGAACGATACCGTTGAAAGGTTGACCGAAGACACCTGCGGAGACGACTCGAAAATCGCCGCCTGCTCGTTTACGTCGGCCTCCGAAACGGCCGACCCCTGGAGGGATATCTTGCTCCCTCCGGAAAATTGAAGCGACGAATAATAGACGTTCGCTTCGGTGTTTTTTTCAAGCCAGGAAAACAACTGGGAAAGCTCCGTCCGCGACGCGAGCACGTCCTTCAGGTTGGTGATCTGGGAATAGAACGTCGCGAGCTGGGCTGCCTGCGCCGGCGATATCGAGTTCGCCACCATGTTCAACTTGGTATTCAGCGCGTCCACCTGCGCCTGGACATAAGGTTCGTATCCGTATGCAAGGCCGAAATAAATCGCGAGGACTATGAAAAGGAGCCCTCCCGAAAAGGAAAGCAAGCTGACGGACCAGCCCGGCGTCTGTGGCGGTTCGCGGCTCAGGGTGTCGAGTACTTTCTGGGGAAGGGGCATGTATGTTATTTGAGAAACTCCTTGATGCCAAGGCCGAGCGCGACGCTCATCATGGGGTTCAGTTCCGCGGCGAGCGGGGCGATGGCGGAATCGTATTCGAACCGATTGAACGGCGCCGCCTTGAATACCGGCGTGCCGAACTCGCGCTCAAAATACGGTTCGATGCCGAGAAGGTTCGCGCCGCCGCCCGAAAGCAGCATCCGCTCGGCTTTTTTCGCCGAAGGAAACTGCTCGGCGAAGGTATATTGCGCCTTCTTCACCTCGTTAATTATAGCATCTACGATGGGCAGTATTATTGTGGACAATTCACGGCTCGGGCCGGTCCCCGCAATGCCGCGTTCCTTTTTCAATTCCTCCGCGCGGAGAGGGTTGATGCTCAAGCTTTCCGCGAGCGCCTGCGTAAGCGAAGCCGAGGCAAAATCGCTCTGCGCGCTCCAAAGGAATACTCCCCCCTCGAGGAATACTATGTTCGTAGAACGGCTGCCGATGTCCACGACGACCGTGGGCGTGGGATCGTCGCCGAAAATCCGCGCGATGCTCAAGCTCTCGATTTCGAGCGCCCGGAGCGTGAGGCCCGCCGTACGGAACACGCGCTGGTATTTCTGAATCTGCTCTTTGGGAACCGCGACGAGGAGCACCTTCTGGTGGTAAACGCCGCGGTCGTCGGTGAATTCCGCCACCTTGAGCCAGTCGAGCGCCACTTCCGCAAGCGGCTGAGGAACGTACTGCTTCGCTTGGTAGGTCATCGCCTGCGTTATTTCCTTCGGCTCCATCCGCGGGAAATCCAACGCCACCGAAAAAACCGAAAACGGCGCAAGCGAGGCAACCGCATCGGTCGTTTTCGTCCCCATCTGCCCTATGAGCGTCGTAAGAAGATCCGCCGTGCCGGATTCAAAAAGCTTGAGACCGCTCGTCTGGAGCGCCTGGTTCGCGCGCGCGAGGTAGCCACTCGATTCGAGCAGCCCGTAGTTCGTCACGCACGGCTTGTTCTTCCCGCCGCGCACCTCCACGGCCTTAATAGAGGTCGTTCCGATGTCTATGCCAAGATACGCGCCTGCCATTTTATCTTCGTTTAACGCCCTTTTATTACCATCATAGCATGAATTGGGAACCGTTATCCTCCATTCTCTTCCCCCGCCGATGCGCGCCGTGCGGCGCGATGCTCCGCGCCGGCGCGGCCTGCGAAACGTGCTTCCGGAAATTTTCCCTGAAGGGCGCCCCTTTGCCCGGCGCCGCTTTCGCACGCCTCATCGATTCCGGACGATTCCCCTATCTTATCGGCGCCGCGGCGGATTACGGCGCGCCGGGGCTTGCGGCGCTTATCCGCGCGCTCAAATTCCGCGGCCTCCGCGCCGCGGCGGAACCGGTTGCCGATCTCCTCGCCTCATATGCGCTCCCTTTCCGTCGCCTGCTCCGCGGATATACCGTGGTGCCCCTGCCGCTTTCCCGCGAACGTCTTCGCATGCGCGGGTTCAATCAAGCCGGACTCATTGCGGCGTCGTTCGCCCGCCGGCTCGATCTCCCGCTCTCGCCCGGCGCGCTCATCCGCATAAAGCACGCCAAGCCGCAAACCGACACCGTCGGCGTCACGGAGCGGACGGCGAACGTAGAAGGATGTTTTGCCGCACCGCGTGCCGTGGCGCGCGCAGCCCGGGGCGGTTTTCTTATAATAGACGACGTAACTACAACCGGCGCCACCCTGCTCTCCGCCGCGCGGGCGCTCGCGCCGCTCCGCGCGGCCGCGCATCCCATCATCGCGCTTGCCGCCGCGAAAGCGTAGCGGCGGGGACGGCCGCCGGATGCCGCGCCGCCGACTGCCGCTCCGAACCCCGGCGCCGCGCCATGCTACAATATCCCCATGGCTTTCGAGCTGAGCTGGGAAGCGCCGGAGTACGAATACCGCGAAAAGAGCGTCTCGTGGTACTGGACTTCCATTATTATCGCCGCGGCGCTCATCGCGTTTGCCGTGTGGCAGAGGAATTTCCTCTTTGGCTTTTTCATCGTGGTGGCCGAGATGTTGTTCCTCGTTTGGGGCAGCAACCCGCCGCGCACCATTACGTTCGTCGCGAACACGGAAGGGATTTCCATGCGCGCGGGAGGAAGCAAAGAATACCGGTTCCGCGAATTCGAGAGCATGAGCGTGAACCAAATCGGCGACGGCTGGTCGGAAATGATTTTCGTTTTCCGGGCGCGGTTCAGGGCGCCGTTTCGCTTTCTCGTACCGGATGCGGAACTCGAAGCCCTGCGCGCGCACCTGAGAACCATCCTCCGCGAAACGCCTTACGAGCCGACGTTCCTCGATTCCATTGAAAAACTCCTCGGATTCTAGTATCCTTGGAAACGCGCACGCGCTATGGCCGGCAATCGCGCCGACGCGCCGCGGGCAACCGCCGCGTATAATGCCCTCGTCGTTCAACGGACAGGACGCAAGATTGCGGATCTTGTAATCGAGGTTCGATTCCTCGCGAGGGCACCCGTGAAAAGTGACTGATGTAGCTGCCAAGTTAGGGCAACCTAAATGCTTGTATAATAAAAACATGAAAGCATATCTAGCCATAAAATTTCATGCAGACTATAGCGATAAAAAACTTATTGAGGATATTTCCAATGCTCTTCAAAAAATAGATGTCGTCACCGTGGTTATGGTGCGTGACTTCGAAAGATGGGGTGAGGTAAAATTCACCCCGCAGGAACTTATGCAGAAAAGCTTCGTGGAGCTTGATAAATCCGACTTCTTAATCATTGAATATTCAGAAAAAGGTGTAGGCTTAGGCATAGAAGCCGGATACGCCTATGCAAAAAACATTCCGATATTTGTGATCGCGAAAGCGAATTCTGAAATATCGGACACCGTTAAAGGGATAGCGAAATCTACTTTCTTTTATAATGACCCGGTGGAGATTACCAAGAACTCAGAATTTATAAAATTAGCGGGAGGCCGACGTGCTTCAACGGAAAGTTGAAATCGGCCCTAAAAGATGCTTATTGAGCCTTCACTATAAAAGATCCGAGACCGCGGAAGGGCACGACTCAGGGGGGGGTCTATGGATTAAGATGCTATGAAAAAATCGAGACTAAAACACGACGAATTTAGAAAATCCAGAGGAGGTTATTCAAGATTCTTGAAAATCAACTGCGAAAAGTGCGGCAATTTCATCGCGCTTTATCAGAAAGATGGCCCCGGTCTGCTTAAAAGGATATATCTAGATCGCATATTTTCTCCGAAATCACTCGTAGGGCTTGAACGTTCTGATTTTCGAAAACTTCCCAACTTAACCTGCAAGAGGTGCGATCATATACTCGGCACCCCATTTTTCTACAAGAAAGAACGTCGCCCGTCTTATCGTTTATTTGAGGGAAGCATCATTAAGAAAGTGACAAAAATCAATTAGCTATAGATCGATGTTTTTCAGGATTCGCCCAGGAAGCAAGCCGTTAAGTTCTTTTTGAAACCGCCTTCAAGGCCGCGGAGGGACGCCGCATGGAGGATCCTGACCGTGGCGGATAAAACGGCAGATGATTAATCGCGTCCAACTATCACCATCCTGGGATATTTAATAAAAAGAGGATCGACGCCGTCGATCCTCTGCGCCGCAAAGCGGCAGGCTGATTCTAAAGAGTTTAGGCAAGCAGTGCCGTCGCCCGTTCGCGTATGGTTGATTCAATTCTCCCTTTAAAGGGGAGTGCCGCGAATGGCAGCCTGCTTTCCAGTATGACCTCGCCGGGCTTCACAGTGAGCGTCCCTGATACCCCGAATCCCATCGCTGAGAAGCTGAACGTCCCTTGGTTCCCCCTCCAAGTCTCTCGCAGATCGCTGATCCTGTCAGCAAACTGCGTTTTGACTTGGCCGAGAAGACCCTTGATGCGGCCCAGGGCTTCATTTTGCGGGAGACGATGCGGAACGGACATATTCAAGCTTGGCATGGCTCAATCTCCTTTGTAATGAACTATACTGCGTGAGATAGTATATATTAAAATGCAAGAAAAATCAAACTATTCGAAACGGGATTGCCCGGAGCTCTAGAGATCGTGGAACCCGGTTCTCATCGCCTAGGCATCTGCTATGATAAGGACATGAAAAGGCTTCTGATTGTGCTTGGCAGCAAGAGCGATCTGCCATTCTTGGCTGACGCAAAAAGACTTTTTCAGAAATCCCACATTGAATACGAAATAAAAATCATCTCGGCGCACCGAAACATCAGAAAAATAGTGGAAGTGTTCGATCTGAATAGTCTCGGAGGAAAAAAAATTGCCGTTGTCCTCGCCATTGCCCATTCGGTGGCAAACCTTCCTGCCATTATCGCTGGTTATTTAAAAAGTTCGCCAATCCATGTTATCGGAGTCGGCAACGTAAAAAACGATTCCGATGTGATTGAGAGTTTACTATCGGTGATCTCCATACCCGCGGGCGTTCCACTTCTGAATAGTGGTGTCGGGAAAGTTGGCCTGCACAATGCAGCGCTGGCTTGTATTAAAATCCTGCAAACCGAGAAAGCCTCAAAGACCGGGGCGCTCCGCAAATAGCCATGCGGAACGCTGTCAATATAGGTCATGCCATCCTAAAATTGGCAATCCGAAAAAAAACGACCCCCGTTGCCCGAGGGATCGTATCAGTGAACACTTTAACGGTTCTGAAGGATATACTCCCGCCAAGCGTCGGTGAGCATATCGCAAAACGGATCTGGGTCGGATGGGCAGGGACTAAGTCCCATCCGTTGAAGGTCTGCATACTGACCCATCAGGTGCCGCGCGGATTCCGTGGCGGCGGCCACAGATCCGAACAATTGGCCGACGAGCGAATCCTCCGGTGACCGCATATCGAGCATGGAGACGTTGACACGCTCCAGCCAGTCGGTATACCGACAGCTAAGGAACGCGGCTCCCCTCCGCACGCGGGCAGTTACGATCTCTTTAAAAAATCTTTTCTCTTCTTCCGTAAAACCACTCGCTACTTCCATCGTTTCCATCATTTCCTCCCGTGCCGTCGTTACAGCTTTCAGCGGGCAATCGATATTGCGTGTTCTTCTTTGGAAAAGACCGCTGAGGGCTGTAACGACGCGCCGATTGCTAGGAGCATCCTACCTTATATTACCGTAGATGTACATACTAAGAATCTGACCCCCGTGTCGGCGCTCCCGCCCCAGTTCGTACCGCAAGGCTTCGATATCATCCTAATCCCCGTCTCGGAATTATTTTCCTCTCTGCCACGGAACCCCGAGCCGGGGCAGAAACCATCGGTCAAGCCCGAGCCAGCCTGCATTGCGCCACGCGAGAACCAAGAAGAGCTGGATGAGAAGGAGCAATGGGTTGATGCTCACGGTTCCGGCAAAGAGATAGTTGAAGTTCATGAAAATCCCGAAGAACGCCGCAATGCCCGTGAAAGCTCCGAGTATAAGCCCGATGCCGACCGCGAGCTCGCCGTAGACGATAAGATATGAAAAAAATACCGGGTGCATGAGCGCTATGCTGTTGATGAAATAGGCATACCAGCCGGAAACGGCCGGATGCGGTCCGCCCGCCTGCTTAAGCGCCCCGTTCAGGAATCCCTGGATCGCAGACCCGGCTTTCGGACCGACCCATGCGGAACTCGTCACCTTTTCCCATCCTGCCATAAGCCATTGATAGCCGACATAGAGCCGAAGCAAAAGCCATACCCATGCAAAGCGTGAATCGGAAAACGCGAAACGGGCAACTCTGGGTTCGGGAATCTCGGTAATCATTGCCTCGGATTACCTAACTGATACCACGCCCCTACTCGTACCGCAAGGCTTCGATCGGGCTTAGGCCCGCGGCGCGGCGCGCGGGATAATAGCCGAAAACGATCCCGATCCCGGCGGATACGCCGAAAGCGAGAAGCACAGAGCCGAGCGTGATGGAGGTCGGTATGGCGGTGAAATGCGAAACGACCGCGGCGGCGAGCCAGCCGAGGACGATGCCGGCCGCACCCCCTCCGAACGTGAGCATGACCGCTTCCGACAAGAATTGGAGCGTAATGTCTTTTTTCTTCGCGCCGATCGCTTTCCGGAGGCCGATCTCGCGCGTGCGCTCGGTTACCGTCGTAAGCATCATGTTCATAATGCCGATGCCGCCGACGAGGAGCGAAATGCCCGCGATTGCGGCGAGCAATGCGGTGAACGTCCCCGTGACGGACGACGCGGCGGCAACGATCGTCGCCTGGTTGATGATGTTGAAATCCGCCTGGGCCGGATCGGAAATATTGTGGCGCCGGAGAAGCAGGTTCGTTATTTCGCTCTGCGCCGCGGTCATGGCGTTCTGGCTCGCCGCTTCCACGTCGATCTCGTTGAGCGACTGGGTATTGCCGGTGATATAATGCTGGGCGGTCGAGAGCGGAATATAGACCATGTCGTCCTGGTTCATGAATCCGGCGCCGCCTTTTGCCACGGTGACGCCGACGACGGTAAATGCGGCTCCGCGTATCACGATCTGCTGGCCGATTGCCATATCGGGCGTCGCCGTCGCGACCGCGGTGCCGAAAATATCCTGAAGGACCGTGGGGCCGATCACGGCGACCAGCTGGGACCCTTGGACATCGGATCCCGTAATGAAACGGCCCTGCGCAACCTGGACATTACGGACCCCCGCGTACGCGGGGACGACGCCCATTATGCTCGTAAAGGTGTTTTGGCCGCGGTAGACGACCTGTTCGTTCGCGCGCACCTCGGGCGAAACGGCGGCGACGTCAGGAAGGCCGGCGATCGCATTCGCGTCGGCGGGCGTAAGCGTCGCCGCGCTCCCGAGACCCGCACTCACCGTCGTGCCGAAGGCGCGCGAGGCGCCGGGCGTCACGATGAGGAGGTTGGAGCCGAGCGATTGGATATTCGACTGGATCGTCCCCTGCGCACCGGTGCCGATCGCCGTAAGCGCGATTACGGACGCGATGCCGATTACGATTCCCAGCATCGTGAGCCCCGTCCTCACCTTGTTCACCGCAACGGCGCGGTAGGATTCCCGGAAAAGATCTTCAGTGGTCATGCGCGGGAGCTTTCTTCGATTTTTGCGACCCGCTTCCGGAGGTTCCGTTCGTCGCGCACGATGTTGCCGTCGAGGATATGGATGATCCTGTCGGCGTGCTCGGCAACATAGGTTTCGTGGGTAATGAGGACGATCGTCTTCCCGTGAGAGCCCTCATTGAGCGCCTGGAAAGTATGGAGTACGATCTCCCCGGTCTTGGAATCGAGATTCCCCGTCGGTTCGTCGGCAAGAATGAGCGCGGGATTGTTCACGAGCGACCGCGCGATCGCAACGCGCTGCATCATGCCGCCGCTCAACTGATTCGAATAGTGGTTCCAAAAACCTTCGGGGAACGCCGAATCGCTGAGCGCCCTTTCCGCAATCTCCCTGCGCTTCTCCTGAGCGACACCTTCGTAAATAAGCGGCAAAATGACGTTTCGGAGCACGGTCGCGCGCGGGAGCAGGTTGAACGACTGGAATACGAATCCGATTTTTTCGCGGCGGACGTCCGCCAGCTCGTCATCGGTCATCTGCGAGATATCCTTTCCGTCTAAAAAATATCCGCCGGACGACGGCGTATCAAGGGCGCCCAAAATATGCATAAGCGTTGATTTCCCGGAACCGGACGGCCCCATGATGGCGACGAACTCTCCCTCTGCCACGCTGAAGGTAACCCCCTTCAAGACCTCCGTCTCGATGCCGCCGTTCACGTAGGATTTCCGTATGTTTCTGCACTCGATGATATTGCGCGGCATTGCGGTATTATCCTCCCTTGCCGAAGAAAAATCTGCCGGGGCGCGGCCCGCCCGCGCCTCCCGCCGGCGCGGCGGCGGCGGATGCGCCGCCCTGCACGGTCTGCACGATGACCTGGTCGCCGGGCGCGACTCCCGACACGATCTCCGCGACCGAATCGTTCACGAGGCCCACCGTGACGGGCACCCGTTTCGGAGCGGCAGGAAGCATGATGCCGGAGGCGCCCGCCGCGGCGAGCTCGTCCGCGGGAACCGGAGCCGCGGGCTCGAGGACGAAGCTCCGGCTGCCCAGCGTGATCACGGCGGATGCGGGCACGGCGACGACGTTCTTGCGTTCGCCGGTGACGATGTTCGCCGTAACGCTCATGCCCGGCTTCACCTCGGCCGTCGTCGAAGATTCGGTCATGCTCACTTGGATGTTATAGTTCACGACGCCCTGGCTCACTGTGCCCACCGGATCGATCTCAATCACCTTTCCCCGGACGTTCAGGCCGTTTATCGCGTCGAATGTGAGCATCGCCTTGTCGCCTATGTTCACGCTCGCGGCATCCACCTCGTTCAACGTCACCTCGGCGACCTGCTGGCCGCTTACCATGCTGACGGCGGGGTTGGGGACCGAAGCCCCCACGGTCGCCGGCACCGCGGAAACGATGCCCGCCACCGGCGCGCGGATCGAGTCGTCCGCAAGGTTCTCTTCGGCTGTCTGCAGGTTGTTTTGCGCGGTCTCGATGTTCACTTGCTGGGTCTGAACCGCCACCTGCGTGGGGCCGGCGACAAGCTGAGCGAGCGTAGTCGAAGCCGCCGTGAGGGCAAGCTGGTCGTCCGCAAGCGTATTCGCGTCAGCCGCAATTCCCGTCGCGACGCCCTGCACGCTGGCAACTTCGCTGTTCGCCGTCTTTAGGTCGTTGCCGTAGGTCGTCTGAAAGGTAGCGGTGATCGAGGGAAGCGGCGCATGCAAGGAACCCTGCGGATAGTTGTTCGTCACGAAATTCAGAAGATTGTCGATCGACTGTATGCTCGCCGTAACGAGCTGGGTCGTATGATAGGTTTCCTCGAACAAAGCATCGAGCGTCCCGCGAGGCCCGTTCCGGCTCGCATTACGAAGATCATTGAGGTTGCTCTGATAAGCCGCAAGCGCCGCGCTGTATGCCGGCGCCACCGCGTTGGCGTATGGCTGGGTCGCCGCCTGGAGATAGGAAGGCATAATGCCCACGTACGCCGCGGGGTCGGCCTGGTTGCGGCTCAGGTCGTAGCCGTTCGCGAAGTTACCCGCATCCGCCATCACGGTCTGCAGGCTTACGAACGCTGACGCAATCGTGTCATAGCCGTTGCCATAATCATCCGCAAGCGTGGTCGACGCGGCGGCAACATTCATCTCGTCTTGCGCGACGGCGTTCTGGTCGTTCACGAGCGTCGAGGTCGTAATCTCTTGCATGCTCTCGAGGGAAAGCTGCGCCGATTGGAGCGCGAGCTGAGCCTGGCGCACGGCCCGCGCCTCGTTCGTCGTGTCGAGCTGTACGAGCAACTGGCCCGCGCGGACATAATCGCCGGGCGAAACATAGACGCCCGTCACCGTTTCCGTGATCTGCGGCTTTATGTCGACGGTCGCCGTATTCTGCACCTGCCCCGTGCCGCTCACGGACGCGACGACCGTGCCGGTTGCCGCGCGGGCGATGACATACTTCGCGCCCGCCGGCGCCGCGGTCGCCGCCGAATACCAGTAATACCCGCCCGCGAGCGCGGCGCCGGCAACGACGACGGAAAGGAATTTATGGGCGATGATGAAACTGCGAAGCTTGATGCGCATGAAAGTGAAAATTGTTTATTGGCCGCCGGACGAGGACGGCATCGGCTGCGCCGAGGCGGGGACGGCGGGGAAAACACGGATGAACCGGGCGAGTACCTGCCCCGATCCGTTCGGGGCGCCGATTGCGGCAATCATATCGCCCGGGCGGATTCCCCCGATCTTGATGGCCGCGCCGTTCTCCTCGATGATCGTGCCCGAGGCGACGACCACGGAACCTTCATCGTGGTATGGATTGACGATTGACAGGGTGCTCGTTCCGACATCCACGACCTTCCCGATGTCGCCGTGCGGATTCGGGCCTCGAAACGCAAACAGGGGGCCGAACGGGCGCGCCGCGAAGTGCACCCCGAAGAAGTCGGCGAAGTAATGGCCGTCTATATTCTCCCTGAATGCGGCGGCGCGGTATCCGATGACCGTGCCGAAACCGAACGCGAGGAGGAGCAGGGCCAGCCCCCCGATCACCCAGAGTATGAGGCGGATCTTTTTGGATTCCATATGCTTACGGGCGCAATGCCGGATGGCGCAGGAGAGATATCTCCCTCGCAAACCGCGCGGCGGACCAAACCGCGAAGAATACCCCTGACAGGAAAAGCGCGGCGGCAAACACGGGGAACGTCTCGGCGACGGAGAGGAAGAAATCGGAAAAATTGGCGGCCGCGGCGGAAAAGTTGGAAAAGAAAAGGGATGCAAACGTAAAGAAGCCCGAATGGGCCGCCTGCGCTTCCGTCGCGAACCATCCGTAACCGGCGAGGGTTCCCGATGCGCCGAGGGCGAGGCCCCAAGTCCATGCCCGGCGGACCAGCAGGCCGCGGCGTTCTTCTTCTATCCGTCCGATGATCCGGCCGGCCATCCCCGCCGGAGCTTCGGGGGCAATGAATCCCTTCCGACTCATAAGAGTATTACGAAAGAGGGCGGCGTTTTGGTGCAAACGCCGGCGGACGCGCCTATGCGGCGTTATCCCGCAACGCCTCTCCGCGGTCGTTCAGCTCCTTAAGGAGCGCCAGGCCGCGGCGATGTCTGCTTTTTACCGTATCGATGGGCTCGCCGAGAGCCTTCGCAATCTCGCGAAACTTGAGATCGTCTTCGTAGCGCAGGGAGAACACCTTCCGGTATGCGAGGGGAAGCGCGGCAAAAAGCGCGGCAATCCGATCCCGCAACGCCTTCCGATCGAAGAGCGAGTCAGGAGAATCGGCCCCGTTCCGCGAGGCCCGCGGAATGAGCGCGTCGATAACGTCGGCATCCTCGCCGAATTGCGAAAAAAGGAACGGCTTCTTCTTTTTTATCGCATCGAGCGCGGCGTTCTTCGCAATCGCGAAAAGCCATGTCCGAAAGCCCTTCTCTACGTCGAATTTCTTCAAATTCCGCCAGGCGCGGACGAACGTTTCCTGCGCGATATCCTCGGCGTCCGCTTCCGTGCGCATATAGCGGTAGGCGAATTTAAAAAGCGCGTCCGCGTGTCGGCGTATAAGCTCGGCGAACGCAGCGTCGTCCCCTTCTCGCGCCGCTATGGCAAGTTTTTCGTCCATTCGGTCGATGTATCCCGAGTAAATCACGATTCCGCGGGCGGCGCAAGCACGCACGCGCGCTACGGCGCCTATACTTCCCCGAAGAGGCGGAAGTGATAAACGATCTCGAGATAGATTCCGGCAAGGATGAAAAAACCGGCAAGCCCCGCGCCGATGGCCCACTTCGGCCCGATCCGCGGCGCAAGATACGCGATGATCATCATGTAAGGCACCCAAGAAATAATAGTGCCGACGAGCACGAACCATGCATGCTGGCCGACGGATACGCCGCCTCTCGTCTCGCCGATGAAAATATACGCGACGAGCGTAAAAATGGGCATGAGCGTGGCGAACCCGGAAAGAAGGCGCGCGCCGTTTTCTTCAAGCGCGACGATAAGAGTGGTGAAAATTCCTCCGGTGAGAAAATAGACGAGGTAGCTCCTGACCTGATGCCACATCATTCCATTATATTACCTTCTCCAAACCTGAATCTACAAACGCCGCGGTGTGGCGGGAGCATCCCCGCCGCCCGATCCGCCGGGCGGCCCGAAAGGAGATCCGGCGGCGAATTGAAATCTCTCCCTGATGAATATATAATTGATTCCGAAAGCGGGTATCGTATAGCGGCTATTATGCGACCTTGCCAAGGTCGAGATACGGGTTCGACTCCCGTTACCCGCTCAGAGTTGGCGAAATAAAATCCCCGTGCCGCGACCGAAGCCACAACACGGGGAGGAAAACGGAAGGACCAAGTCCTAAGGGTTTGAGAAAACCCAAGGGTCAGAGCCCGAAGTGCGACTAGCTTGCGCGCAGAGCCGCAGGGCTGTCGAAGCCCCAATCGTTGTTGAGCCAGTCGGCGTACCAACGCCCCCTGTCACCATGCCAACAGAGGTAGCGTACGCACAGGCGGCCACCGACCGAGAGGCGGTAAATCGTACCCCAGAAGAAGATGTAGCGGATACGACCTTTCTCGTCCTGCCTCCACTCGTCGGGGATAGCTTCGGGATGCGCGAGGAGGTAGTCGAGGACGTTCGCGTTCAGAACCGGCTCGTTGGCCAATTCCTTGCGCAACTTGTTGCCCTCGATGGGCTGCTCCCTGCGTTGCAGCTCGGAGAGGTGGAACCGCACCGCTTTCGGGTCGAACTTGAATTGTCCTCTCCTTTGGTGCTCTTCCACTCGCCAGCCATCTGGTACGAAGGGGTCGGCGTCGCAGTCGATAACGTGCTCCGCGAACCTTACTTCGGCGCGGCCCAAGAGGACGTTGCGGACATCGGCGAGGATGTTGCCCTCGCAGAGCCGTTTCAGTTCTTCGTTGTTCCATCCGGTGCGCCGGAGCGCAAGCTTTAATTCGTTGGCTTGTCCGACGTCGAGCGTGTCTAGGTTGCTCATTGTCTTTTCTCCTTTTCCTTTTCAGTGCGACCGCGTTCATCGTGAACGGTGTCGCTTGCCAGCGGGCTCCCCCGATATAAACTGGGTTTTGCCATAGCGGAAAAAGGCCGCAACCCAAGCCTCTTTCAGCTATGGCAAAGCACAAGCCAGAGGATATCAAAGAACTATGCCTGTGTTATAGCATATGTCATGCGTGCGTCAAGGCAAAAATGGCGAATATCCCTTGAACACAAGTCGAGAAGCGCGTACTTGTAACGCCCCTCGAGATAGGCTCTTACTTCCCGGCCATAGGCATCTTTGTCCCTGTTTGGCATAACTTGAGCATAATACAGAAGTCGCAGCGGAGAGCTTCGCCCGAGAGGCAAAGAAGGTATAATTACGCCATGAAGGAAAAAGAGCCGTCCGGAGAACTGATCTCGGCTGAACTTAAGAGAATATACGACGAAGACCAGTCCGACAGAGTAAAGATAGATATGCCGCAATCTACAGAGTCCTGGAAACCTCTTCGGCAAGCAATGATAGAAAATGATAAGGCCCGAATTGCGCGAGTTAGAGAGATCGTTTCGAATAAGGAATTAAAAACTGGGGCTGATTTTCTGCACGCAGCCATGATCTTTCAGCACGGTTCCGAAGTCAGTGATTATGCTCTGGCTCATCTTCTGGCACTGAGGGCAAGTGAAATGGGATATGTTCACACAGAGAAAGAAGCTGATCCGCTTTGGCTTGCGGCGGCAGCGAAGGACCGCCTACTCGTGACCTTGGGACAGCCTCAGGATTTTGGCACGCAATATACGAGAGACATCCAGACGGGCAAAAGCGTCCGCTATGCCATAAATCCTGCGATCGCCGATGAAGAACGCAAGAAATGGCATGTTCCTCCGTTATCGAAGTAATTAATCGACCATCGACTTGAGTCAAATAGACCCTGACGTTGTCCGCTAACCCGCTCAGCCGGGCGCCTGCCGTCCTCCTCTATTTCCCCGAAGGCAGGAGCGACTGGATTACTTTCGCGATGTCGAAGAAATTTCCGTACGCGCCGGAGAGCGGATTCAGCGACTCCTGGATAAGCGCGCGCGTCTCTGCCGGCGGCAGGAACTGAAGCAGAGCGTCTTCCGCGGCCCGGTTCTTGCCCTTCGCCGAATACATGGATGCCTGCGCGGAGGCGAGATCGCTTTGAAGGCTGTTGTTCACGCCCGCCTGCTCGAAAAAGGCAACGAGATTTTCGATGCCGCTGAGCCGGCTCTCCGCCGCCGCAAAGAGCGGCTGGCTGGATACCCAAAGCTCGAAGTTGCCGATATTTTCCGCGAGCGGTTCGTAGTTCGACACGCGGAACGCGAGCGTTTCGCCGGCAATCGCGCGGACGCCCGCGGCTCCCGCGCCGCCCGTCTTCTGCAGTTCAAGATCGTAATAGGTTACGGCTTCGGCGAGGCGGCCGGAAAGCTGGGCGCGGATCGCCGCGGCCTCGCGCGCCGTATCGGCCGGAAGAGCCGCGAGCGACATATTGTCGAGCTCCTTTTTTAGATTCTGCGCATCGCTCTCGGCGCAACCGATCGTCCGCGCGAGGAGCGCGCGGCGCGCGTCAAGTCCCGCGAGAAAATTTTCGGCCTCTGCCGTCCGCACGGCGGCGAGGTCGGCCGGCGTGATGCCGCAGGACGTTCCCCCTCCGCTCGCGGCGGAATCAGTCGCGCGCGGCAAGGAAGAGGGAACGGAAGAGGAAGCGGCGGCAGAAGTGGATGATGCGGCCGGCGCGGACGCCGCGCGCGCCGCCGCGGGAAAAACCGCCGCCGCCGCGAG
>JAKAUM010000002.1 GCA_021827685.1 bacterium | reverse complement strand
GAAACCGTGAGAACCACAGAAACCAATTTTTTGCTAGACATTTATATGAGTTATGTTTTCGACAATGTTTATTTGAGGTATCGACCTTTGGATCCGTTATGGAGCCGTGGGCCGTCGACCTTTTGGTCCTTAAGAACCATGTGAAAATTATACTATAACGGCCTTTTATATAGGAAAGGGGGCATTTCCCCGCGCGCGGCGCCGGTTTCCCGCGCGGCAAGCGTCCGTGCCCGCCCCGATCCGGGACGGTCTGGTATATTTGGTATACTGGATTCATGCACGACCGGGACATAGAATTTCTGTTTGAAATCGGCACTTTGCGCAATATGGATCGCGGATGGAAGCAGCATCTTGCGATGAATTGCGCGAGCGACCTGGAACACAGTTTCCGCGTGGCGCTCCTTGCGCTCATGCTTGCGCGGCGCGAAGGAGCGAAGGACGAGGAAAAGATCCTGAAAATGGCGCTTGTCCACGACCTTGCGGAGGCGCGGGTTTCGGATCATAGCTATATGCAGAAGGTCTACGTTCAGGCGGATGAGGCCCGCGCGGCGGAAGATCTTTTCAGAGGTACGATGCTCGACGATCTTCGTTCGAAAATCCTGCACGAGTTCGAGGAACGGCAAACCATTGAGGCGAAGATAGTGAAGGACGCGGACAATCTGGATATTGATCTCGAATTAAAGGAGCTCGAAGAGGCGGGATCTAAATTGCCGGCGAAATGGGCGGAGACGCGCCGCAAGGTGCGCGAGGAAAAACTGTATACCGCATCGGCCAAGGCGTTCTGGGACGAAATCCAGGGCGCCGATCCGGCGGCGTGGCATCTCTTTTCGAACAAATGGTATAAAGTTCCCCATGCCGGAAAATAGCGCCGCTCCGCTTGCCGCATCGCCGCCGCCCGCGCCGCCTGCCCAGGTTCTTTTCTGTCCCGTTTGCCACGAGCCGACCGAAGCGCGGTTTTACTTTTGTCCGAACTGCGGCGCTTCGCTGCGCGCAAAACCCCTTTCCATCTCGATCGGCGCGCAGATATGGATATACGCATTCAGCATCATATTGCCGATAATCGCATTCATCATGATCAGTCGCTGGCCCGGGGTGAAGTATATCCAGTCGAGCGACGCGAAGGTGCGGCAGGTCGGTTTTATCGCCGCCGCGCTCCTTGCGATATCCACCATCGTGACCTTCTGGCTCGCCATCGTCTGGATCCAGGGCGTCGTCCAGCAATCGCTGAACGGCATCGGCAATCTTGGCGGATTGGGCGGCTACTGAGATGCGCCGCGCGCGGTGGACGGTCGGTATCGACGAAGTGGGGCGCGGGGCGCTTGCGGGGCCGGTGGTCGTCGCGGCCGCCGCGCTGCGCGGCGGCCGCGCGCCCTCCCGCCGCACGCCCGGGATCCTGAAGGATTCTAAAAAGCTTTCCGCCGCGCGGCGGGAGGAATGGGCCGCATTTTTTTCGGCCCATCCGCGCCATGCCGTGTTCGCGCTCGCCCGCGTGTATCCGCGGCAGATCGAAAGGAGGAACATCTCGCAGGCGGCGAACCTTGCGGCGGCGCGCGCATTCCGCAAGCTCGAAGCAATTGCGCGCCTTGGCAAAAATACGCCGGTTTTCCTCGACGGAGGGCTCTTTTTAGGGAGCGGCGCGGCAAGGGCGGCGTTCGGCGCGCGCGCAAAAACCATAGTGAAAGGCGACGAGAAGATCGCCGCGATCAAGGCCGCATCCATCGTGGCGAAGGTGCGCCGCGACGGACTGATGCGGCGGCTCGCAAAGCGCTACCCGGCGTACGGGTTCGAACTCCATAAGGGATACGGCACGGCGGCGCACCGCGCGGCGCTCCGCGCGCGCGGCCCGAGCCCTGCCCATCGTTTGACCTTCATTGGGAAATCGGCTACCATTCAGAAGAAATGGGAGGAGTACCAGTCAAGCATCATTCAAAAGGAAAGACAGGCCGCCGCCGGTCGCATCTCGCGATGAAGAAGCGCCGGCTCTTTGCTTGTAAGAACTGCGGCGCGCCCAAGCCCGCGCACCGCGCCTGCGCGCAGTGCGGAACGAAGTAGCGGGCGGCGGGCGGTAGGTTCTTTCCTCGCATGGCGACACGGCATCTGATACGGACAGTCATTCTCCAGACTCTTTATGAGTGGGACTTTTACGGCCGAAAGAAGGACATTGCCGCCATTTTAGAGCGGAATCTCGGAGAATTCGCGCCCGGCATAGACGAGCCGGAATTCGCATGGAAGATCCTTAAGGGCATTGCGGAGCATTTGAAGCAGATCGACAACATCATCGTGAAGGCGGCGCCCGAATGGCCGCTCGACAAGATCGCGGTCATCGACCGGAATATCCTCCGCATCGGGCTTTACGAGCTTTTGTACGCGGATCCGGAAGAAGTGCCGCCGAAGGTGGCGATCAACGAAGCAATCGAACTCGCGAAGAATTACGGCGGCCCGAATGCGGCGCGGTTCGTGAACGGCGTCCTCGGCGCCATCTACCGCGAGGTCGGCGACCGCAAATCTCCGGAGACAAAGCCGGCGGAACATACGCCACATGGACCCGGCCAAGCTTGAGGAAAAATTGGGGATCGCGTTCCGGGACGGGAACCTTCTTGCGGAGGCGCTCACTCACCGTTCCTATCTGAACGAGCTTCCGTCGCGGGACATGCCGCATAACGAGCGCCTGGAATACCTCGGCGACGCCGTCCTCGAACTTATCGTATCGGAGGAGCTCTTCGCGCGTTTCCCGGAATTTCCCGAGGGGAAGCTCACCGTGCTCCGGGCGGCGCTCGTGAATTACCAGATCCTCGCCCGCGTCGCGGCGGATATCGGCCTCGGAGAATTCATCCTCATGTCGCACGGCGAACGGCGGGACACGGGCAGGGCCCGCGAAGTCATCCTTGCAAACACGATCGAAGCGGTCATCGGCGCGGTGTATCTTGACCGCGGGCTCGACGCCGCGCGGGCGTTCGTGCGCGGCCGCGTGATGGCGAATCTCGAAGAAGTGATGAAGACGAAAAGCTACCGCGACGCGAAGAGCGAGTTCCAGGAGTTCGCGCAGGAAAAATGGCGCGTGACGCCGACGTACCGCACGCTTGGCGAAGAAGGCCCCGCGCACCGGCGCACGTTCCGGATGGGCGCGTACCTGGAAGAAGAGCTCGTCGCCGACGGCGAGGGCCTGTCCAAGCAGGAAGCCGAGGTTGAAGCCGCGAAAAACGCCCTTAAAAAATACCGCGCGCGCTGATTACGCCATGCCCAACTTTCTGAAGCGCCTCGAGCTCAACGGGTTCAAGTCGTTCGCGGGGAAAACGGTGCTCGAGTTCCCCGCGGGGATCGTTGCGGTCGTGGGGCCGAACGGATCGGGGAAGTCGAACATCGTGGACGCCCTGCGCTGGCTTCTCGGCGAGCGCGAGGCGAAGAACCTGCGCGGCGGCCGCGTCGAGGATCTTATTTTCGCGGGAACCCAGAAGAGGGCGCGCGCGGGCATGGCGGCGGCGAGCCTGCATTTCGAGAACAGGGAAAAATTTTTTCCGGTGGATTTCGAGGAAGTCGCCGTCACGCGCCAGGTTTCCCGCGGCGGCGAGAGCAAGTATTTTTTGAACAAGTCGGAAGTGCTCCTGCGCGACCTCGTGGACTTTTTCGCGAAGGCGCGCATGGGGTCGCGCGGGCTTATCATCATCGGTCAGGGCGACAGCGATCTTTTCATCCGTTCCTCGCCCGCCGAACGGCGCGAGATGATCGAGGAGCTTCTCGGCCTCCGCGAATATCAGCTGAAAAAGGCGGATGCGGAGCGCCGGCTCGCGGCGAGCAGAATAAATTTGGATAAGACGAAGGCGCTCGCCGGGGAGATCCTCCCGCACCTGCGGTCGCTCAGGCGGCAGGCGGGCAGATGGGAACGGCGCGGAGCGCTCGAAGAGGAGCTTCGCGGACTGGAGTCGCGGTACTTCGGATTCCAGCTCGGCGAGATCGCGGAAAAAAGCCGCGCGGCGGACGAGCGGGTTGCCGCGGGCCGCAGGGAATGGGAGGCGCTCGAGAAAGAGCGCCGCGGCGCCGAAGCGCGGCAAGCGGAGATCGAGGCGCGGCGGCCGGAGGAGAAACAGGCGCTTGCCGCGGTGCGCGGAGAAATCCGCGCGCTTGCGGAGAAACGGAGCGCGCTCCAGAAAGACATCGGCCGCATCGAGGCGCAGGCGGAGCTTATGGAAACCGCGGCGCGCGGCGCGCCTGCCGCCGCGCGCGGCGGCATCTCCGGGGCCGGCATCGCAGCCGACCGGCTTTTCGAGCTTCTGCAAACCGTGAAAAGAGAGCTGGAGCATGCTCTCGAAGGCGAGCCGATCGAATTGCATGCCGCGGTGGAAAATATTTTAGAGGAGATCGGCGACGTGTTGAGCGAAGCGCCGGCCGTCGCCGAGGGGGGCGCGAAGGGGACTGCGGCAGGCGGTGCGGCCGCCGCGGAACTGAAGGCCCGCCTCGGCGCGCTTGCCAAGGATCTCGAGGCGCTCGATGCCGGTCTCGCGGCCCTCCGCGAAAAGGAGCGCGCATTCGAAGAGGGGCAGGAAGGGTTTTATGCCGAATTCAAGGCCGCGGTCGCCGCGGTCGCCGCCGCCCGCGATCGGATAGGCGAATGGGAAGCCGGCAGCCGCGAGCGCACGATGGAAAAGGAACGGCTCGTCCTGCGCCGGGAAGAAATAGTGCGCCAGATTTCCCAGGCGGGGCGAAACCCCGCCGAGTTCGCGCCCGCGGAGAAGGCGGATGCGGCGGGAACCCGCGCCGCGGACGCGGCGGCGAAAATGGGCGCGCCGGAGCTTGCGGAAATGGAACGCCGGATCATGCGCCTGCGCGGCGAGCTTGCGGCAATCGGCGAAGTGGATGAGGCGCTCATGAAGGAGGCGCGCGAGACGGAGGAGCGGTATTCGTTCCTCGCCCGCGAGTCGGAAGATCTTGCGAAGGCGGTTGCGGATCTCGGCGCGCTGATGCAGGAGCTTTCGGAGAAGGTGAAGGTGGAATTCGCAAAATCGCTCGCGGAGATAAACGGGGAATTCGGAAAGTTTTTCGCCCTTATGTTCGGCGGCGGCGCGGCGAAACTGACGCTCGAGCGGCCGCGCGCGCCGAAGAGGCAAGGCGGAGAGGGCGGCGGCGCGGAGGGGGATTCTGAAACGCCGGAAGAAGCGGGGAAGTCCGCGCCGGACGGCATCGGGACGGATGGCGCCGCGGCCGGCATCGCGGCGGACGAATCGGAATTTGCCAAAGACCCGGGCGTGAACATCGAGGTGCGCCTGCCGCGGAAGAAGATCGCCTCGCTCGACATGCTCTCCGGCGGCGAGCGCAGTTTGGTCGGCATCGCGGCGCTTTTTGCCATGGTATCCGTAAGCCCGCCGCCGTTCCTCGTGCTCGATGAAATCGACGCGCCGCTCGATGAGCGCAATGCCCGCCGTTTCGGCGAAATGCTCAAGGAATTCTCAAAAAAGACGCAGTTCATCGTCGTGACGCACAACCGCGCGACGATGGAGGCGGCGGATATCCTCTACGGCGTGACGCTGGGGGAGGACGGCGCGTCGAAGGTGGTATCCCTCAAGCTCGAATCCGCTTAACCCTGCCCGCGCTTGAATCCGCCTCCTTGGCCGTGCTATCATTTTTTTCGAGCTCCGGGCCCATAGTAAAGTGGCATTACGCCGCATTCGCATTGCGGAGGCGGGAGTCCGATTCTCCCTGGGTCCACCAAAGTTTATCTCTCTCAAAAATATTTTGGCCGCTTCGCGTCCTCTCCTGCGTTTCAGCCAGATAGGAAAAGGGCTTTTTGAAATCCACCGCGAGCGTTCCCGAGGCAAGGCGGCGGTTCGAGCCGATGGCGGCAAGAAAATCTTTCATCGGTATCGGATTTTCTTGATTCGTGAGATTTAGGGCTTGGTTGGCCTCAATTATCCAGTTTCTGAACAGTCCGAGCCAACGATTTCCCTTTCGCTCAAAATCATCCAGTTGCTCGTCGAGCGTCTTCTTTTCGGACAGGAGCCGGTTCTTCGTCTCCTGATATTCTGCTAGCTCGAACGAGCCGGAAAGATAGCCGTCATTGAGGCGGTCAATCTTCATTTTAACGGCGGCTATCTTCTCCCGCAGATTTTGGGCGAAAGCGTCCGCCGAGCGGCGGGCTTCGCCCGTTTCCCCGTCCAGTTTCAATAAATATTTATCTCGCCACTTGTCGGGCAAAGAAGCTTTTTGGACTAGCTCTTTAATCTGTCCGGCAAGTACCTCCTCCCGCACAAAGCGGGTTTGCGAACAGACCTGCGTCTTGCTCTTGAAGGTGCAGTGGTAGTAATGGTAGAGCTTGCCGTTCTTCTTCACCTTCCGCTCACCGGTGATCGCATAGCCGCACTCGCCGCAGACCGCAAACCCGAGAAAGGGGAAATTCTTGTCGCCGCGCTTTTTGCGGGGCTTGCCGTTCAGAACTAACGCCTCCTGTATTTGGTCAAAAAGCTTCTTGGAAATCATCGGCGTATGCGATCCCTCGTGCACCTCGCCCCGGTACCGGAAATGGCCATAGTAGAACGGATTGGTCAAAATCTTTTGGATAGAGGCGAGGTGTAAAGATTTGCCATTCTTGCCACCCAAGCCAAGGGAAAACATCTTGTCCCGTATGGCCGTCTTCGTGTACCGCCCCGTAGCAAAAGCTTCAAGACACTCCTTCACTTTATGGAACGTCATTTTATCCGGCTCAATCGTCCTCAAGCGTGGTTCGTTGAAATATCCGAGAGGAGCTTTTGCCGACAGCTCGCCCCGCCGTATCTTCTGCCGGATGCCACGCAAGATGTTTTCCCGTAAATTGTCGGTGTAGTATTTGGCCTGCCCGAACGCGACCGAGAGCATGAACTTGCCCTGCGGGGTCGGTTCAAACCAGAAAGTAGGGAACTTCAAGGAGGCAATCTTCCCAGTGTCCACGAGATAGATAACCTTGCCGCCGTCCACGCTGTTCCGTGCCAGTCGGTCGGGATTCCACGCCAAGATGCCGGAAGCCGCGCCCTGCTCAATCTCCGCCACCATCTCGCCGAACACGGGGCGGCCGGGTTCCTTCGCGCTCTGGCTCTCGGTGTATTCGCGGACGACAAAAAGATTATTCTGTTCCGCAAACGCGTGAAGCTCTGCGAGCTGGGCTTCAATCGAAAGCACCTGACGCTCCTCGTCCTCCGACGACTTCCGGCAATAGATGAAATATTTAATCATGGTTATAAATCTTCGCCGCCATCGGCTCTTGCGCGGATGAGCGCAAAACAAATTTCATTTGTAGAACCGCCGCCTTGCCTCGGGAACGCTCGCGGTGGATTTCAAAAAGCCCTTTTCCTATCTGGCTGAAACGCAGGAGAGGACGCGAAGCGGCCAAAATATTTTTGAGAGAGATAAACTTTGGTGGTGTTTGTATCATAACGTTCGGACGCATTTCAAGCAAAATTCCTGACCCAGAGGGGTAGTCGTTGGGGTAGTCGTTACGGAACGACTACCCTGATGTGATTTATGTCCGGTCAAATCTGGACTTTTACTCCGATTTGGGAAATGACAATATACCTAGTTTCGGTATTTTTGCCTGCACTCCGGCGACTCCAAAACTCTGTGCTCAGCCCTCAGCCGCTCGCTATCGCTCGGACTTCGGGCTTCGCCTAGGGCACGTCAAAATTCCTCCCC
>JAKAUM010000011.1 GCA_021827685.1 bacterium | reverse complement strand
CGGTCCACGGTGCGGCGGTCGGTCTCGGAAAGCTCTTCGATGCCAAGAATGTTGATGATGTCCTGGAGCTCCTTATAGCGCTGGAGCGTCCTTTGCACCTCGCGGGCGACATCGTAGTGCTCGCGGCCGACGATCTTCGGATCGAGCGCGCTGGAGCTCGAAGCGAGAGGGTCCACGGCCGGATAGATGCCTATCTCGGTAAGCGCGCGGGAAAGCACGATCGTGGAATCAAGGTGGCTGAAAGTCGTCGCGGGCGCCGGATCGGTAATGTCGTCCGCGGGGACGTAGATTGCCTGAACCGAAGTGATGGAGCCCTTCGTCGTCGAGGTGATGCGCTCTTGAAGCTCGGCCATTTCGGAAGCAAGAGTCGGCTGGTAGCCCACGGCGGACGGCATGCGGCCGAGCAGGGTGGAAACCTCGGAGCCCGCCTGGGAAAAACGGAAGATGTTATCGATGAAAAGAAGGATGTTTTTTCCTTCCTCGTCGCGGAAATATTCCGCCATGGTGAGCGCGGAAAGGGCGACGCGCGCGCGGGCGCCCGGCACCTCGTTCATCTGGCCGAACACGAGCGCGGTCTTGTCGATCACGCCCGATTCCTTCATTTCGTGGTAAAGATCGTTGCCTTCGCGCGTCCGCTCGCCCACGCCCGCAAAAACCGACATGCCCCCTCCCACTTCGGCGACATTGCGGATGAGCTCTTGAAGAAGCACCGTTTTGCCCACGCCCGCGCCGCCGAAAAGGCCGACCTTCCCTCCCTTTATGAACGGGCAGATAAGGTCGATCACCTTAATGCCCGTTTCGAAGACCTCCGTTTTCGTGGACTGCTCGGTGAACTTCGGCGCCTCGCGGTGAATCGGGAGATATTTTTTGAAGGGCTTTTTCGGCGTCGTGAGCGGTCGGCCCATGACGTCGAATATGTTGCCGAGCGTCTCTTCGCCCACCGGCACCTCTATCATTCGGCCCGTGTCCTCCGCCTCCGCGCCGCGGTTCAGGCCGTCGGTCGGCGCAAGCGAGATGGCGCGGACCTTGCCGGGCTCAAGATGCTTCACCACTTCCGCGAAGATATCCCCGTTCCCAAGGCGCACTTTGAGGGCGTGGTAAATCGGCGGAAGCGCGGCGCCCTCGCCAAAATCCACGTCCACCACCGGCCCGATGACCTGCGTTATTTTTCCTTTTTTCATGACGATATTGATTGCGCTCCCGACGTAACCTCGATGATCTGGTTCGTGATCGCCGCCTGGCGCGATTTATTGTATTCGATGTCCAGATTTTCGGAAAGCTCCTCCGCGTTCTCGGATGCGTTCTTCATGGCAACCCTGCGGGCGGAATGCTCCGAAGCGTTCGCCTCCAGGATCGCGTGGTAGATCCTGATAAGGAGCAGGCGCGGCGCGAGCTCTGCGAGTACCTCGGCCGGCGCCGGCTCAATAAGATATTCCGCGCGGCTGTCTTCGAGAAAAGAAGCGGGTCTCACGAAGGCCGAATACCGCCCCGCGCGAGGAATCGTATCTTCGATGGACTGCGCAATCGCATCATACTCGATCGGCAAGAATTCCCGCATCACGGCGTCCTGGCGGAGCGCCGTAACGAACGTCGTAAAGAACGCGATTACGCGGTCGAAATCGCCGCGGAGATATCCGCCGACCAGAACGTCCGCGAGGGGCCGCACCTGCTCCATGGAAGTATAGTCCCCCGCGTGCGTGAAGCTCGCCAGAATATTCGCCTTGCGCCTCACGAGATATGCGCGCGCCTTCTGGCCGACGGAAATGAACGAGTATGAGGGACTGGCGGGGTCGATCCCCTCCGCGCGGACGTACTGCTCAAACTTCCGGATCACGGCGCTGTTGAACGCGCCCGCGAGGCCCTTGTCGGAAACTACGATGAGGAATGCGGTTTTCTCGATCGGCCGCTTGCGGAGAAGCGGCGGCAGGGAGACGTACTCTATCCGGGAAAGGATGCCGAGAAGCTCCAGCGCCGTATAGGAATAGGGGCGCGAATCCAGCGCGAGCTCCTGGGCCTTGCGCATCTTCGTCGCCGCGACGAGTTCCATCGCCTTCGTGATCTGGCCGATATTCCGGACGCTTTTTATGCGCCGCTTGAGATCCTGCGCTGATTGCATGTTATTTCAGGAAATCATCCAGGGCTTTTTTCAGGGCGTTTTCCGCCGCTTCGGGGAGCTCGCCGGTCTCGCGGATCGGCTTCAGGATGTCGTCGTCATGAAGGCGGCGGAGGTATTCCGTGAGCTCGCCTTCTTTTTTCTTCACGTCTTCCGTGGGGATGTCCGCGAAATAGCCCCCGAGCACCGCATAGAATACGCAGACCTGCTCTTCCATCGGCACAGGCGCGAGATCGTCCTGCTTTAGGATTTCGTTGATTCTCTGCCCTTCCGCAATGCGCTTGCGCGTGGCCTCGTCGACATCCGCCGCAAACTGCGCGAATGCGGCGAGTTCGCGGAACTGGGCATGCGCGAGCTTGAGCTTGCCCGTTACCTTTTTCATCGCCTTCGTCTGCGCGGTGGATCCCACGCGCGAGACGGAGATGCCGACATTCAACGCCGGCCGCTGGCCTTGGTTGAAAAGATCGGTTTCGAGGAAAATCTGGCCGTCTGTGATGGAAATGATGTTCGTGGGAATATACGCCGTCACGTCGCCGAGCTGGGTTTCCACGATGGGCAGGGCGGTGAGCGAACCGCCGCCCTTTTCCTTGGAGAGCTTCGCGGCGCGCTCAAGGAGGCGCGAGTGGAGATAAAATACGTCGCCCGGATACGCCTCGCGGCCCGGCGGCCGGCGGAGCAGGAGCGAAATTTGGCGGTACGCCCACGCATGCTTCGAAAGGTCGTCGTAGACGATGAGCGCATCCATGCCCTTGTCGCGGAAATATTCCCCTATCGCGCAGCCCGCATATGGCGCGAGATACCAAAGCGCCGCGGGCGACGATGCGGGCGCCGCAACCACGATGCTGTACCGCATCGCGTCGTGATTCCTCAACGTCTCCGCGATCTTCGCGACCTTCGATTCTTTCTGGCCCACCGCGACGTAAATGCAGATCGGCGTGCGGCGCCCCGCATCGTTCTTCTGGTTCAAGATGGCATCCAGCGCAACCGCGGTTTTTCCGACCTGCCGGTCACCGATGATAAGCTCGCGCTGGCCGCGGCCGATGGGGATCAGGGCGTCAATCGCCTTGATGCCCGTATGAATCGGGGTGTTCACGCTTTCGCGCTCGAGAACCGAAGGCGCCCGCGCTTCGAGCGGATTCCGCCGCGGATTCGAATCTTTTTTGAAAATCGGGCCCTGCCCGTCGAGCGGCGACCCGAGGGGATCGATCACGCGGCCGATAAGCTCGTCGCCGACTTCGATGGAGAGCACTTCGCCCGTGCGCTTTACCGCATTCCCCACCTCAATCGCAAGAAAGTCGTCGAGTACGAGCGCGCCCACCGATTCCTCCTCGAGGTTCAGCGCGAGCGCGGCTCTCGGGCCCTTCGGCGTTTCAATGCGCAGAATCTCCTGGCTCATGGCATTCCTTAAGCCGAGAATTTTTACGATGCCGTCGCCCACCTCAATCACGCGGCCGATTTCCGCCCACTCCGGCTTTTCCTTGAACCCCTCTATCTCTCTTTTCAGTTTTTCAATGATTTCGTAGGCCACGTGATTGTTTAATTATTTTTAAATATCGCATCCAGCCGGCCCCTCAGCGACCCGTCGAAGAGCATCTCGTCATCCACGATCACGCGCACGCCGGCAATGAGATCGGGAATGACTTCTTCAACGACCACGTCGCCCGGCCGCAGGATGGGTGCAAGCGCCTTCCTCTGCGCCGGCGTGAGCGGGCGCGCCGACCCTATCGCGACCTTCCGTATTCCGCTCTTGCCGCGCGCGTAACGCGACGCCTCTTCGAGTATTTTCCGCGCGAGCGCCTCGTCGCCGTTCCGCGCGAGCAGTTCCGCAAAATTTTTCGCGATGGCGCGCCCTTCGGCATCCGGCGCGGACGCCGCTTCCGCGAGCGCTTTCGCGTAAAAATGGGCGGGGTGCTTCATGATGCGGCCTGCTTCAATTCTTTTACCGCCCGCGCGACAAGGGCGTCATCGACCGATTCGGGCGAAAGTTCTACCGTCTTCGCGACCACGCTCTTTACGAATGCGACCGCTTCCGCCTCCACGGCGCGCCGCGACTCCTCTTCTTTCGCGCGGAGGGCCGCGCCGATCTTCGCAAGCTCGTCCGCCTCTTTCTTCCTCGCCGCAGCGACGAGCCGTTCCTCGAGCCCTTTCGCATCAGTCTCGGCCTTCCGGAGAATGCCTACCGCCGCGGCCTCGGCATCTTTCAAGCGCCTCCTATGCTCCTCTTCCGCGGCCTCAAGCCGCCGTCCGGCTTCCTCGGCCTTCATAAGGCCGTTTTCGATCTTTTCCCTGCGATCGCGCAAGAGCTTCAGGAGCGGCTTATAGACGAAAATGCGGAGCACGAGGAGCAAAAGGAAAAAATTGACCGCCTGGCTGAGCAGCAGGCGCCAATCTATTCCTAATTGGCCGGCGAGTTGGGACATTTATGGGACGAATTTAAGGATGAGCGCGATGACGAGCGCGTAAATTGCGACCGCTTCCGCAAACGCGATGGCGAGAATCGCCATGGTCTGCACTTTCGAGGACGCTTCGGGATTCCGCCCGATGGCCTCGGTTGCCTTGGAGCCGATAAGGCCGATTGCGAGCGCCGGACCGAATGCGCCGAGCCCTATGGCGATCGCCGCGGAAAGAAGCCGAATGCTTTGGGTATCCATGGTTTATGCGTGTGAGATTTGGCCGACCTTTTCCCTTCCATGCCCGTCGGAATCATCTCCATGGGAAATCGCCATGGAAACGAAAACGAGCGTCAGCATCCCGAAAATGAACGCCTGAATGAAACCGACAAAGACCTCGAGAAGCATGAACGGGAGGGGGGCGAGATACGGCATAAGGAACGCCATGATCGCAAGCAGAACCTCCCCCGCAAAAATGTTTCCAAAGAGGCGGAATGCAAACGATATGATTTTAGCAAATTCCGAAATTAACTCAAGGATGCCGACGAAAAAATCTATGGGTCCCTTGAGATTGAAAAAGAATCTGAGCCGCGCGCCCAACCCCGTTGCCGCCACCCCGAAGGCGTTTGCAAAGGTGACTACGATGAGGGCGAGGGCGAACGTGAAGTTAAGATCGCTCGCGGGAGACCGCAGAAGCGGAACGACTGCGCCATCCGGCGCCCTTATGACGACCGAGCTCACGCCCGGCAGGAGCCCGAGCCAGTTCGCGGAAACCACGAAAAGGAAAACCGTGAAGATGAGAGGGAAATATTTTTCCGCCTGCCTCCGCGTCCCGAGAACCGACTGCATGAGGTCCAGCGACCCCTCCGCCACGATTTCGGCGGCGTTCTGGATGCGTCCCGGCACGAGCGCAAGCCGCTTGCGCAGGGCCAAAGCCACCGAAGCGAGCAGGACAAAGGTAATAAACCCGAGGAGCGTCGCATTCGTCACGGGGAAGCCTCCTATGCGGAAAATCACTTCCGCGCGGATCGAAATCGGCTGCATACGCGCCAATAGTAACAGAAAATGCCGCCTCCGTCTAATTTTTCAGGTACCGGCGCACGGCGACGAAGCTCGAAAACGCCCCTATGACTACGCCGAAGAGCAGGACATAGAAGAAAAGGAGCGGCGAATGCGTCCAGAAATAATGGAAAATGCCGAGGCCGGGTATGAAAATATCAAGATAGGGAGAGATGAAATAGAGTACGGGCGCGACGAGAACCAAGCTCGCGGCCGCGGCGATCGCGGCGCAGATCATCCCCTCGACGACGTACGGCCCACGGACGAACGCGTTCGAAGCCCCCACGACGCGCATGACGCCGATCTCCTCGCGGTTGGAGTAAATCGCGATGCGGATCGTATTGAACACGACGAGTCCGGCGACGAGCGCGAGAAGGATCGTCACGAGGAATCCTCCCGTCGTAACGACCTGCACGATCTTCGTGAGGCGCTCGATCACGGCCTGGTTGTCGTAATAGCTCGGCGGGCCATCCAAATACTGGGCGATGGCCGGCGCGGAGAGATATTGCGCGATCGACGCATACTGGCTCGGATCCTTCGCTTTTATATTGAGCGACGCCTCGAGCGGATTGGAATTCAGCTGGCCGAGAGCCTGGGTGATCGTAGGGTTGTTCTGATGCGCCGCCTTGAACGCGGCGAGCGCCTGGTTGCGCGAAACATACTGCACGTCCGCGACCTGCGGCAATTGTTCAAGCGACTGCTTGATGCTCAAAATCGTGTCCTCCGGCGTGTTCGTCGTGAAATAGGCGCTGATATCTATCTTATTCTCTATCGCCGCCGCGGCGGCGTTCGTAATCGTGCCGAAAATCATGAGCGCCATGAAACCGGAAAGCGCGAGCGCCATGATTGCCACGGTCGCCGTCGAAAGCCATCCGTTGCGGCGGAAGTTCTTGAAGCCGAAATTGAAAATACGCGAAATGACGGTGACCATCAGACAAGTATATATTTTCCCTTCGCTTCGTCGCGGACGAGGCGGCCCCGGTCGAGCGTAATCACGCGGCGCTCGAGATTATTGATCACTTCCTTGTCGTGCGTCGCAAGGACGACCGTGGTGCCGAGCTGGTTGATCTTCTCGAGGAGCTTCACGATCTCGAAAGTGTGGAACGGATCGAGGTTTCCGGTCGGCTCGTCCGCAATCACGACTTCCGGCCGGTGGATCATCGCCCGCGCGATCGCGACCCGCTGGCGCTCGCCGCCCGAGAGCTCCGACGGGAAATTCTTCATCTTGTCGCCAAGACCGACCATGTCGAGCACCTGGGGAACGAGTTCGGCGATTTCCCGCTCAGGCCGCCCCGCGACCTCAAGGGCAAAAGCGACGTTTTCATAAGCTGTCTTCGCGGGAAGCAGGCGAAAATCCTGGAACACGACGCCGATATGGCGGCGGAATGCGGGAAGATCCTGGTCTTCGAGCTTGCCCACCTCATATTGGCCGAAGAAAACGCGGCCCTTCGTCGGCTTTTCTTCGCCGATGAGAAGTTTAATGATGGTCGACTTCCCGGCGCCCGAACGGCCGGCGAGTGAAACGAATTCGCCGGGCCCCACCTCGAAAGAAACATCCTCCAGTGCGGAGGCATGATGCTCATAACGCTTTGAAACTCCTTGGAAAACAATCATTGCAAAAGTTTCCGCCGTGCCGCAATGCAAAACGCCCGCCCCTCCATTCTACAACGTTTCTATCTCCGACTCAACGAAAAGGTCAAGATCTCCCGCGAGAACCCCGTCCACCTTCGCCGTTTCGACCCCGGTACGGTGGTCTTTCACGAGCTGATAGGGATTCAGGACGTACGAACGGATCTGGTTCCCCCATTCCGGCTTGACCTTCGTCCGCAGGCCGCCCACCTCATCCACCTTTTCCTTTTCCATCAGATGAAACAGCTTCGCCTTAAGGAGCTTCGTCGCGTATTCGCGGTTCTGCGCCTGCGACCGCTGGGCCTGCGAGCTCACGGCAAGTCCGGTCGGAAGATGCACGACGCGCACGGCGGTTTCCACCTTGTTCACATTCTGGCCGCCGGGGCCGCCCGACCGGTAGAACTCCACCTTTAGATCCTTTTCGGGAATATTGAGCTGCGACTCTTCGAGCGGCGGCAGGTCGGGCACGATTTCCACGAGCGCAAAGGACGTATGGCGCAGTTTTTTCGAGGAAAACGGCGAAATGCGCACGAGCCGATGCACGCCGGACTCGCGCTTCAGGTATCCGTACGCGCGGTCGCCGCTTATTTCGACCGTCCGCGAGCGCGGGCCGTCGTCAATCACCTTTATTTTCCATCCGCGCCGGCGCGCATAGCCTTCATACATGACGCCGAGCATGCGGGCCCAGTCCTCCGCATCCTCCCCTCCCGCGCCCGGATAGACCGCGAGGACCGCCGCGCGGCCGTCGTAGCGCCCCGTGAACAGCTGATCGAGCTCGAATTTCCGGAATTCCCCGGCAAGCCCGCGGAATCTTTCCGCATCAAAATTTTCCCTGAGCGCCGCGATGTCTCCCTCGATCGCCCGGAAGCGGTTTACGACCTCGCCGACCTCGCCGAGCTCGCGGATTTTCCGGTCTGCCCGCGCCCGGTCGCTCCAAAAATCGGCGGATGCCATCTCCGCCTCGAGTTCGGCAATGCGCCGTTCCTTCGCGCGGACGTCAAAGGCGCCCGCCCAGCCGGCGGGCTTCGTCCGAAAGCTTGTCAAGATCAGCTATCTCATTCATCGTTTTCATTATAGCGCCGTTGAGCCGGAGAGAGGAATCGAACCTCCAACCTCTGCTTTACGAAAGCATTGCTCTGCCGTTGAGCTACTCCGGCGCGGAAACCGTCGACCCCACAAAGATACTCTGGAAACGGCCGCGGGTCAACGCAGGGACGCGTCGGGCGTTCACCGCATGACGTTCCACGTCGCAGGATCCATCCCGCCGTCCGCCTTGAAAAGGATCGCTCCGCGGAGGCCGAACGCTTTCGCGAGCGCGATCTTCTGGGCTATGGCCTGCGCGTCGCTGAAGGAAACGAAAAACGTCGTCGAGGTGGAATCGGGGCCGCTCCCCGCAAGCGCCGCGGGCAACGTGGACGCCACAATGCCCGTAAGGACGCTGGGAACGCCCGTGATATGGGTGCTCGAGGAATAAGCGAACGAAAGTTCGCCGGCATTGTTCCGGTACGGCACGATGCCCATGCTGAGCGCCCGTTCCATCGCGCCCGTGTAATCGAAACTGCGCACGCGCTCGTACGTCGTCGCACCCATGCGCCACGAAACCTGGTATTCATATCCGTACGTCGGAATCCCGAGCATCACCTTGCGCGGATTCACCCACCGGATCGTCTCCAGAATCACCTTCCGAACCCACGCAGGATCCGCCACCGGCGCATAAAGCGTGCCGTTGCCCTTCGAGGCGTCAAGTTTTATATCGATCAGCCCCTGGTCGTATGCCATCACCCGCACCTCGTCGCAATAACGGTTGAGGACGGTATAATTTTCGGAATATGCGATCGGAGGAAGGGGGTTCGATGCGTACATCGAACTTTCGGGCATGCGCGGCGTCACCGTGCAGGCGAGCGTCTTGCCCGCGGGATGGAGCCGAAGCGCCAGGCCGTAGATAAAAAGCGAATAATAATTCCTCGTGCTCGACGGCATCCCTTCGAAATCGATGTCGATCCCGCTGAAATCGTTTTGCTTCACGAGATCGGCGATCCGGGTTTCGAGCGCCCGCCGCGCGGAGCCGTCCGAAAGGAGCGCATTGATGGCATTGCCGTCGAGCCATGCGACCGTCGGAATGATTTTTACGCCCGCGGCGCGGACGGCGGAAAACCAAGGGTTCCACGACCCGTCCCCTATTCTTAAATCGTCAACGAGCGTCCCGTCGGGGCGTACTGCATATGAAAACGGGCTTACTTCATGAAGCCGGTTTAGGTGGAGCGAAACGTCCGTCGCGCCGCTCTTGCTCCGCCAAAACGGGAGCCACACGGCGTAATAAAACGGGCGGGAAGCGGCCTGCGCCACGGGCACGGGCGCCGGCACTGCCGCGCCGGCGGGAAATCCCGCCGCAGGAAAGCCGGGGAAAACCGCTGCCGCGACGATGAAAACCGCCGCCCCGACCGCCTTCGTCCGTCTTTTTATATTTTTCATGAAGATAATTCGATGTGTGTCCTCTTTTTTGTTCCCGACACGAACCCGTCCTTTGCGAGCCCTTCCGCGATGCGCACTATCTCTTTATACGACTTCCCTGTTTCTTTAGCCAGCGCCCGCACGGAGGCCCGCCCCGTCCGCAAAAGGATTTTTAGGATCTTTCCGCGCAGTTCGCGGGCGGAACCGGCAAAACGCGGCTGTTTTCGGTAATGCGCGCTCCGGCGGTTCGGATTCGCGCCGCCGCGCGCACCGCCCTCCGTCCGTCCGCCGCCTCCCCCGCGCCATGCGCCGTAATCCATGAGCGCCCAGTACCATTCGCGCGGGTTTTCCGGATCGAGGGCGCGTCCGATATAACGCCTGACTTCCGCATCCGTTACCCTGCGCCGCCCGCGGAAAAACCATCGCATGAAAGCGCGGCGGATATTCGTCTCTATAAAAATTTCCCGCTCGCTGAAGGCGAACGCGCGGACGGCGCCTGCGGTCGCGGGACCGACCCCGGGCAGGGCCTCAAGCGCCGCACGGCCGCGCGGAAGGCGGCCACGGTGCTCCGCCGCGACGATGCCGGCGAGTCGCCTGAGCGCCAAGGCGCGCCGGTTATACCCCATCCCCTGCCACGCCCGGAGCACGTCCCTCGTCTCCGCGCGCGCGAGCGCACCGAAATCCGGGAACGCCCCGATGAATCTCGGGTAGAATTTCAGGACGCGGGAAACCTGCGTCTGCTGGAGCATGATCTCGGAAACCAGGATGCGGTACGGGTCGCGCGTAAGCCGCCACGGAAGGCCGTGGCGGCCAAGGCGGCGGTAATGCCGCCATACGGCGGACCTGAATCGGCGGATTTCGGCGGAATTGACGGCTCCCGCGGAACCGGCTTGCATATTCTTTGGTGGCACGGTATAATAAAGAGCGTGTAAGTGTTCTTAGTAGGTTTTGTTTGATCGGCGCCGCTTCGCTTTGCGAACCCGCCGTCGGACAGGCAGAGGAGAAGCAGGTCGCCTTACATCAACATAGCAAAAATGGCTACTAAATTGTATATAGGAGGTTTGCCCTATTCCACCACGCAGGAAGAGCTCCAGAGCGCGTTCGCGCAGGCAGGAACGGTTTCTTCCGCGACGATCATCGTCGACAAAATGACGGGCCGCTCGCGCGGCTTCGGTTTCGTCGAAATGGCATCCGATGAGGAAGCCCAGAAGGCGATCGAAATGTGGAACGGCAAGGACTTCGGCGGCCGCAAGCTGACCGTAAACGAAGCCAAGCCCCTCGAGCCCCGCGCTCCCCGTGGAAATGGCGGCGGCTACGGCGGCGGACGCCAGAGCTGGTAAAACCGGCTCGGCAGCCGCAGAAATAAAAACCCCGCGCGATCGCGCGGGGTTTTTATTTCTGCGATCGCGCCCTCGTGCTTCCCGGCGCCAAATGATAGAATGTGCATATGGAACCGGCACTCCTCGTTATAGTCATCGCCCTCTTCGCCTTTATCGCCTGGCATCTGCGGAAACGGCCCGCAGAGCGGGACGCGAAAGACAGCCAGGCGCTGCTGCTAATTCAAAACCAGATCCAGGACCAGCAAAAGCAAATCCGCGAGGAGATGGGCGCCCTCGCAAAGACGCTCACCGCGCAGTTCGGCGACTCGACGAAGCACGTGCTTGCGCAGGCGAACGAGAACACGAAAATCGTGAAGGAAATCACGGGTGAAATAATGAAGGTCTCTGAAGGCCAGAAGCAGGTCGTCTCGCTCGCGGACCAGCTCCGGAGCTTGCAGGATATCCTGAAAAATCCGAAACAGCGCGGCGTGCTCGGCGAATATTTCCTTGAAATGGTCCTTAAAAATGTCCTCCCGCCCGGCGCGTACCAGCTGCAGTATCCCTTCGGGGACGGGAAGGATATCGTGGACGCAGTGATCTTTTACGAGGACAAGATCATCCCCATCGATTCGAAATTCAGCTTGGAAAACTATAACCGCCTCGCGGGCGCGGCGACCGACGAAGAGCGGAAGCGCTTCGAGGGCGCGCTTCATAACGACCTCAAAACCCGTATCGATGAAACGTCGAAATATATCAAGCCCGGCGAGAACACGGTGGACTTCGCGTTCATGTTCATCCCTTCCGAAGCGCTCTACTACGATCTCCTCGTGAACAAAGTCGGATCGGCCGCCGAGCGCGACCTCATCCACTACGCGTCGGAGAAGCGGGTCTATCCCGTTTCGCCCACGACATTCTATGCCTATCTCCAGATGGCGCTCCAGGGCCTGCGCCAGATCGAAATCAATAAGTCCGCCGAGCTCATCAGGAAGAACGTGGGAGAGCTCCAAAAACATCTTGAGCGCTACGAAGAGTATCTGGAAAAAATCGGCGCGCACCTCGCAACCACGACGAACGCCTATCACACCGCTTACAAGGAATTCGGAAAAATCGACAAAGACATACTAAAAATCGGCGCGAGCGCCGAGCTTGAAGAAAGGGAGAAGACCGAACAGCTCCTTTAGCCGCCGGCTACCGCTTGCGCCGCCGGAGAAACGCGGGAATATCCCATGCGTCGTTTTCCTTGCGCTCCTTCGTGGAGGGAGCTTCCCGGTCCGCGGAAGAAGAAGCGCCGCCGCGCGGCGCGGGACGTTCGGGGGCCGTTTCCTTCCCGAACGCGGCGTCTTCGGCCGCGCCGGATAACGCGCCGTCCCTCGCACCCGTTCCCTGAGGCTTCCTTGAAACCGCGTCGGAGGAGGAAGGCGCGGCGCCGAAAGGCTCGTTTCCCGCGGGACGGAGGCCGGCCGCGCGCGGCGCGCCGGATCCCGCAGCGGCAACGCCGCCGCCGAACATGCTCCCCTGCCGGTCATAGTGGCCCGGCGCCCCGAAAAGCGCCGTTGCCTGCCCGCCGTTGAAGCCCGTCGCAATCACGGTCGCCTTTATCTGCCCCGGCCTCAGATTCCGGTCATGGTATGCGCCGAAAATGATGCGCGCGCCAGGGTCGGCGGTCTGCGCAACCACCTTCGCCGCATCGTTGATTTCGGTCATCTTCATGTCGCGGCTGCCCGAAATGCCGAGCAGGACGCCCTTCGCGCCCTCGGGACTCGTTTCGAGCAAGGGCGAGTGCAAGGCGGCGGTCACGGCATTCACCGCGCGGTCCTGCCCGCTCGCCGCGGCGACGCCGATGACCGTAACGCCCGAATCCTGCATGATGCTCTTCACGTCCGCGAAGTCGACGTTGATGATGCCGGGAGTCGCAATAAGCTCGACGAGCCCCTTCAGCGCATTCCGCAGGATATCGTCAATCGCCTCGAACGCCTTGATGATCGGGGTGTCCTTGCTTATCACGGTGAAAATGCGATCGTTCGGAACGACGATGAGCGCGTCCACCTTGTCTTTCAATTTCATAAGGCCCTCGGCCGCAATGCGCTCGCGCTGGCTCCCCTCGAAAGAAAACGGCTTTGTGACGACCGCGATGGTCAGCGCCCCGGCCTGTTTCGCGGCTTCCGCGACCACGGGCGTGGCGCCCGTGCCCGTGCCGCCGCCGAGGCCCGCCGCGAGGAATACGAGATCCGCGTCCTTCACGGCTTCGCTGATCTCCGAGCGGTTCTCCTCCGCGGCCTGCCGCCCGAGATCGGGGTTCATCCCCGTACCGAGACCCTTGGTAAGCCCCTTGCCGATATAGAGGCGGCGCTTCACCTCGCAATGGTCGAGGTCTTGATGATCAGTATTGATTGCGACGAAATCGACGCCGCGGTAGAAGTCGCGCGCCATGCGCGCGACCGCGTTTCCGCCGCCGCCGCCGATACCGATCACCTTGACGTTCGTGGCAAGCGGCTGAAATTTTCCTTTTTTACTGGCAGGCGGCATGGGGATATATTTCCTTTAATATGAAAATTGTATCAGACGGCGGTTTAGGGCGCAAAATAGCGGAATATCTTCCGGAATCCCCAGCCTTCGGCCGCCTCCGCCTTGATCCATCCCTCGCCATCCATCGCCCATAAAACAAGGCCGAATGCGCCGGCGTATTCGGGGTCTTCCAGCAACTCCTTGAACGCGCCCCCTTCCGCGCTCCATTCCCCGGAAAGCGCGCAGCCGATTTGGGCGGAAAGGTGCATTTCCTGTTTCGCAAGATCCGTAACGCCCGGGAGCTTCGCGCCGCCGCCGACGAGGACGACGCCGCCCGGCAATTCGCCGAATTTCCGCATTGATTTCAGCTCGCTGTTTACGAGGTCGAATATCTCTTCGAGCCGCGAGCTGATGATCTCCGCGGCGAAGCGCCGCGACACCGGGCCCTTCGCCTCCGGAACTATTTTTTTCAGGTCGATCTGCTCCTTCGCCCCGACCTCTTTCGCCTCGGCGTAACCGTAGTTCAATTTCACTTCTTCGGCGGCATCCACTGGAATCTTCAGGCCGACTGCGAGATCGTTCGTAATATTGCTCGCCCCCACCGGAAATTTTGCGACTCCGATCAGCCGGTTTTCTTCATATACGGAAAGTCCCGTCGTGCCGAAGCCGATGTCCACGAGCGCGGTGCCGAGGTCGCGCTGGCGCTTCGAAAGCGCGGCGCGCGCGGCGACGAGCGGTCCGAACACGAGCCCGCTCACCTCGCCTCCCGCAAGCTCCACCGCCCGGATCAAGCTGTTCACGTGCGGCGCGAACGCGTCGATGATCAAGCTCCGAACCTCGAGCCGGCTCCCGGACAGCCCGAGGGGATCCGCGATGTCCCCCACCCCGTCCACGACGAATTCGCGGACGAGCGTATGGATGATCGCCCTGTTCTGCGGCAGGTTCACCGCTTGCGACGCGCGCACCGCGCGGTCGATATCGTCCTGGTAAATCTCCGCGTCCGCGCGCGACACCGCGACGATGCCGTGGCCCGACTGCATTTTTGCCTGCGGCGTGCCGATGCTCGCATAAATGTTCTTTGCGGCAGGCTTCGCGATTTTCTTCACTTTCGCGATCGCGCGGGAAAGCGCCTGCGAAACCTCGCTCATCTCGGCAATGGCCCCCTTGCGCATCCCCGAGCACGGAATCTGCTCCGCGTGCACGAGGACGGGCTTCGTCCCGCGGCGCTCCGCGACCGCAAATTTAATAGACGACGTGCCAACGTCCAATCCCGTCACGTAATCGCTCCCGCCGGCGATGCGCTTAAGCTTCATTCCCTCTTATTTTACGCGACCCGCAGACGGATGCAATGAGGATAACTCGCGGGACAGGCGGGGAAATTGGGTATAATGGACGGATGGAACGCCGAAGCGGGTTCACGCTCATAGAACTCATGATCGTCCTTGGCATCATTGTCATCATTTCCGTCGTGACGGCGGTTTCGCTCTTTTCCGTGCGCAACACGCGCGATCTCACGAACACGGCCAACGAAATCGGCACCCTTCTGCGCGAGGCGCAAAGCCGCGCCGTAAACCAGGACGGCGGCGCTTCGTGGGGCGTCCGCATGGACAATACGACCGCGGGCGCGCCATTCTACGCCCTTTTTTCGGGAACCTACTCCACGAATTCGCGCACCGGCGTCTATCCACTGCCTCCCGATGTCCAGTTCGACAGCTCGACCGTTCCGAGCGGCGGCGCCCTTGAAATCACGTTCACCGAGCTCACCGGCATCCCGTCCGCCGCGACCTCCGTCGTCCTCGATCTCATGACGAACGGCGCCCCTTCCGCGAGCACGACTATCAGCGTGAACACGGCGGGGCTTATCACGTATTAACGCGGCGGGCGGGGGCGCGGGCCTCTTTATAGAACGAGCCGGACATAAATCCCCGACGGCACGCATCTCATCGAAGCGGATTCTTTTATGCAAAGCTCTCCGAATTCGCCGCGCGGCGCCCCGGCGGAGCCGGCGCGCCATTCCGGGGAAAAATCCTCCACGGCCCGCAGGAACGCGCGCGGGGAATATCCCGCCGCATAGCCGTTCAAAAGGAAAAACGATCCGGCCTCTTTCTTAAGGATTTTCCCGAGCGCGGCGAGCAGGGCAGGCAGATGTTCTTCAATGCGCCATACTTCCCCTTTCGGCCCCCGCCCGAACGCCGGCGGGTCGAGGACAATCCCGTCGTAACGCGCGGCGCGGCGCCCTTCGCGCATGACAAACCCCAAAGCGTCGTCCGTAATGAAGCGGATGCCCCCGCCGGCGGCGGCGCGAAGCCCGGATAATTCCGCGTTTTCCTTCGCCCACGCATTGCTCTGTTTTGAGGCGTCTACATGCGTCACGAAGGCGCCCGCCTGCGCCGCGGCGATGCTCGCAATCCCGGTATAGCCGAAAAGGTTCAGAACCTGCGCCGGCGCGGCGCCGGACTGCGCCCGAACCCGCGCCTCTATCCACCGCCAATTTTCCTCCTGTTCCGGAAAGAGTCCCGTGTGCTTGAACGAGGTAAGCCGCGCGGTAAACCGCGCGGCACCCCAGCTGAGCCCCCACTTTTCCGGAACGCCCCTGCCCCGCCATGCGCCCTTGCCGCCCTCGAAGACGAACTCAGCCCGCGCATTTTTCCACGCGCCGGGCGCGGACGGGCGCCAAAGCGCCTGCGTTTCCGGCCGGATCAGGAGATATTCGCCGAAACGCTCGAGCTTCCGGTTTGCGCCGGAATCGATAAGCTCATAATCCGCCCACGGCTCCGCGGTTAAATCTTTGCGTTCAAATTCCATGATATTTCTTTTCCGGCGGCGCGGGCGGCGCCTCGCGCGGCGGCGCGTCCTCCGGCCCGGCGCCGCTCTTGAGCGCCGCCGGATGCTTCGCGCTCCATGAATAGAGCGCGACTGCGGCCGATACCGAAGCATTCAATGATTCCGCGCGGGGATGCATCGGGATGCGCAATTTTGCATCGCACCGCGCAAGCGTTTTTTCGCGGATGCCCGAGGCCTCGTTGCCGACGATAATAAGGGAAGGGCCGCTGAACGGCTCGTCCGCAAGTTCCGTGTCCCCGTTCATTAAAAGTCCGTAGACGCGGAATCCCGCGTCTTTCAGGACGTCCACCGTCCGGTTTACGTTGCCGATCGCGAGAAGCGGGATGCGGAACGCCATGCCGGCGGACGCTTTCACGACCGATCCCGTGATGGGCGCCTGGTTGTGCGGCGGGATCAGGACTCCGTCCGCGCCGAATGCCGCCGCGGAGCGGATGATCGCGCCGACATTGTGCGGATCGGTCAGTTCGTCCAAAAGCACGAACAGGGTGTCAGAGGAGATTCGCGCCTCAAGTTCGCGGCTGAAAAATTCGTCGAAATCCACGACAAGCTTCTCCGGATCCACGACGGCGATCACGCCCTGGTGCGCCGCATCCTCCCCCACCATGCGCGAGGCCTCACGGCCTCCCCGCATGATTTCGGCAGGGATACGCTCCCTCTCTAAAAGGCGCGCAAGCTCGCGGTCCTCCGCGAGCGGCGGCGCGAGAAACACTTTCCGCACCGCGCGGGGCGCATGCGCGAGCGCCTCACGGAGCGCATGCCGCCCGTAGACGTAAATCTTCCCGCGCCGCGCCTCACTGCCGAAGCCGCCGCGCTTTCCATCACGCCTCCCCTCGCGCTTCCTCGCCATGGCACTGATTATAGCACCCGGCGATACAAACCGGTCCAAATATTTTTTCCCGCCGGATCGCCGGAGACAACGCGGGCGACCCCTGCGGCTTTTGGCGATACGCGGAAGCTTTTCAACTTGAGAAATGAACCTCAAATTTCAATTGATCGTTGGGCTTATACCCCGCGAGCCGCGAGTCATCGTGCTTCCACTTTAATATGGTTTTGAAATCTCTCGTCTCCATCCTGGCAAGCCTTTTAGGCGTTCGCCGAATCAGCTTCTTGGCGTTTGCGATATGTTGATCAAAAATCTCGATATTATTGAAAAACCCGACGATACTGCCAGGCTTCAAGCGGGCCTCTAGAGCGAAAAGGTGCAACAGGAGGGCATAGAAAGCAAAGTCGAATGGCAATCCTATGACTGCATCGGCCGATCTCTGAAAAAATGAGAGGTTCAGCCTGTCCCCGTGCCTTATGACCGAGAACGCAACAGGGCAGCAAGGTACCGCCATTTCTTCGACTTGAGCCGGATTCCAGTTCGTTATGACCATTCTTTTAGAGAACGACCGACTCTTCAACAATTTGATGATGGTCTTAATCTGGTCGAACCCGAGGCCTTTGTAATCCGAATTCGGGCCGGTATACCTGGCGCCGAAATGACGCCACTGGAATCCGTATATGGGACCTAAATCGTTATCTTTGAAAGCGCTGCCAAATTTCTTTTCATAGTTTTTAAGATGTTTAACATGCGTCGGATTGCAAAATTTGTCCCAAATATGATTATTAAGTGCTTGTAGCGAATTTTTGTCGGTCTTACCCCTCAATGTCCATTCGAGCTCTGTTGACACCAACCGGAATGGTATTGCCCTCAGGGTAGTCAAAGGAAATCCCCTCGAGAGATCGTGCTTAATCATCTCTCCGTGAACACTTATCGTCCCAGCCCCAGATCGAGTTATTCTTCTCTCGCCGCGAGATAATACACGTTTTAAAAGCGACAGATATTGCCTGTCAAAATCGTTCATCGTCCAATATCCTAAACCGGAAATGGACGCGAGTAAAGTTATAAGATCCCGAGTGAGAACCTCCGGACGTAAAACCGCCCTCATATCATAAGGAGTTTTTTATCGCCCTACTCGCGGGGGCAGTAGGAATCGAACCCACGTTGGCGGTTTTGGAGACCGCCGTCCTGCCATTGAACGATGCCCCCTTCGCTTCCTATTAATTATACGTTTATTTCCCCGTGATGCGCGCTTCCTTGTGGATCGTCTTCTTCCGGCACCACTTGCAATACTTTTGCAATTCTATCTTCCGTTCCACCTTCTTCTTGTTCTTGTTCGTATAGTAATTCCGCCGCTTGCAGGAAGAACAGCGGAGCGTGATCAGCTTGTCGGCTCTCTTTACCTTTGCCATGGCATTATGTTAGCCGAACAGCGGCGGATTGGCAAGGCGCCATGGGCGGGGCGATCATCAAAGACGCGGCATCCGTCCGCCGCGGAACCCATGCCGATACTGCGATACCATCCTGAGCCGATGGGCGGATTCGAACCGCCGACCTACTCCTTACCATGGAGTTGCTCTGCCAGCTGAGCTACATCGGCACCGCTTAAAGGTACCGTTCCGGGAAACATTTTTCAAGCACCCTGCGGTGGCGGCTTGCGGCGGCGAGGCGCGCTTCGCTCCGCGAAGCGCGGCAAAATTTTTCTGAAAATGACACTTGTCTGATTGCTGAGCCGGAGAGAGGACTCGAACCTCCAATCTTCGCTTTACAAAAGCGCTGCTCTGCCATTGAGCTACTCCGGCCGAACTCCGATATAACCCCACTATATTATAAGACGCGGCGGCTTCTGTAAACGCGAATCGCGGGATGGGCGGCCCCGCCGCCTGCGCACCCGCGGCGCATTTTGTTTCCGCCGGCAGTTCGTGTAAAATGGAGTGGCATCGTGTTCCGCATCCTCGCTTGCGAGGGCAACGCGGGCGGACGCGCCGGAAAGTCGGCGCGGCGTCCGGAAGAACAATTTCATGCCTAAATTCGCCCACCTTCATACGCATTCCCACTACTCCCTCCTCGACGGCCTTACGAAGATCGATGAACTCGTTGCGCGCGTGAAAGAGCTCGGCATGGACGCCGTGGCTCTGACCGATCACGGCGCGCTTTACGGCGCGGTCGAGTTCTATAAGGCGGCGAAGAAGGCGAAGGTGAGACCCGTACTCGGCGTCGAGACCTACGTCGCGCCGCGCGACCGTTTTTCAAAGGAGGCGAGCGAAAAATACTACCATCTCGTCCTCCTCGCCGAAAACCAAACCGGATGGCAAAACCTCATTAAGCTTGTCTCCAAGGCCCACCTTGAAGGTTATTATTACCGCCCGCGCGTGGACAAAGACCTCCTCCGCGAACACCACGAGGGGCTCATCGCCCTTTCCGCGTGCATCGGCGGCGAGATAGGCCGCGCGCTCCAGGCCGGGCGTTTTGAAGAAGCCCGCCGCGCCGCGGAGGAATACCGCGGGATTTTCGGCAACGAAAACTATTTCCTCGAAATCCAAAAGCATCCCCATGTGCCGGATTCGGAAAAGATTGAGCCGCTGCTTTTAAGGCTTTCGGCGGAAACCGGCATACCGCTCGTCGCGACGCAGGACAGCCACTACACGCGCTCCGAAGACGCCGAATACCACGACGTCCTGCTTGCCGTGCAAACCGGGAACCAGCTCTCGGACGACGACCGGATGACCATGAAAGAGGACGACTTTTCCATCCTCTCGCCGGAAGCGATGGAGGAGAAATTCGCCGCAGTACCGGGAGGCGCGGAAGCGGTCGCGCGCGCGGCGGAAATCGCCGCGCGCTGCAACGTCGAAATCGAACTGGGCAGTGTCCTGCTCCCCGATTTTCCGAAGCCGGAGGGGAAAACCGCGGATGCCTATCTCCGCGAGCTTGTGGCGGAGCGGCTGCCGGAGAGATTCCCGGATGAGGCCGGCTTGCCGGAGGATGAAAGAAAAGAATTCCGTGCGCGGCTGGAATACGAGCTCGGCGTGATAAAAAAGACCGGGTTCGCCGATTATTTCCTCATCGTGCAGGATCTTATCCGGTGGGCGAAGGCGCACGGCATCTCCGTGGGGCCGGGCCGCGGCTCCGCCGCGGGAAGCTTGGTTTCCTACGTCCTCGGCATCACGGACATCGATCCCCTGGCATACGGGCTCCTCTTCGAGCGCTTCCTGAATCCGGAACGCATCCAGATGCCGGACATCGACATTGATTTCGCCGACGCGCGCCGCGACGAAGTGCTCGCCTACGCGCGGGAAAAATACGGCGAGGACCGCGTGGCGCGCATCATCACGTTCGGGACCATGGCGGCGCGCGCGGCGATCCGCGATGCCGGACGCGCCATGGGATATTCCTACGCCTTCTGCGACCGGATTGCAAAGCTGATTCCTTTCAATCCGACGCAAGGGATGAAAGAGGGGTGGCTCGACGAGTGCCTGAAAAACGTGGCGGAGCTCCGCGCGCTTTACGACGCGAACCCTGAAGCGAAAAAACTGATCGATACCGCGCGGCACCTTGAAGGCGTGGCGCGCCATGCCTCCGTCCACGCCTGCGGCACCGTGATTGCGAAAGAACCGCTCATCGAGCGGGTGCCCCTGCAGTTCGCTCCGCAGGAAAGGAACATCATTATCACGCAGCTCGAGATGCACGCCGTGGAAGACCTCGGCCTCCTTAAGATCGATTTTCTCGGACTAAAGAACCTCACCATCATCGAGGACACGATCCGGCTCGTGAGGGATCTGCGCGGCAGGGCAATCGATATTTCGCGGATACCGCTGGACGACAAAAAGACGTACGACCTCCTCCAGAAGGCCGACACTACGGGCGTATTTCAGTTCGAATCGTCCGGCATGCGCCGCTACATGAAGGAAATCGCGCCCTCCGCCCTTGAGGACCTTATCGCGCTGGTCGCGCTGTTTCGTCCCGGGCCGATGGAACTTATCCCTTCGTTTATCAAGCGCAAGCACGGCGAGGAAAAAATCAGCTATCTCCATCCGAAGCTCGAACCGATCCTTAAGAACACCTACGGCATCGGCGTATACCAGGAGCAAATGATGCAAATCGCCCGCGACCTCGCGGGCTACACGCTCCCCGAGGCGGACACGCTCCGCAAGGCCATCGGAAAAAAAATAAAATCGCTCCTCGACGAGCAAGGGGAAAAGCTCGTAAAGGGCATGATTGCGAACGGGATACCGCCCCGGACGGCGCGGCAGATATGGGAACTCTTCCCGCCTTTCGCGCGGTATGGATTCAACAAATCGCATGCGGCCTGCTACGCCCTCATCGGCTATCAGACGGCGTACCTGAAGGCGCATTACCGCGAAGAATTTTTCGCCGCGCTCCTGAACGCCGAAGTCCGCGACATAGAGCGCATCTCGTTCCTCATCCAGGAAGCGCGCGCGACGGGCGTGGAGGTCCTGCCCCCCGACATCAACCGGAGCGCGGCCGCATTCGCGCCGGAAGGCGAAAAAATACGTTTCGGCCTTGAAGCGGTGAAAAACGTCGGCAGCGAAATCACGAGGGCCATCATCGACGAACGCATGCGGCGCGGGCCTTTCAAGAATTTCGAAGACGTGCTCCTGCGCATACAGCATAAGGACCTCAATAAAAAATCGCTCGAGAGCCTGATCAAGGCGGGGGCGTTCGATTCGCTCGGCATCGAACGCAATCAAGCGCTGTCCAATATGGACGACATCCTGCGCTTTGCCGCGGCGGCGCGGAAAAACGGCGGCGCGAACGGCGCGGGTGCGGGGCAAGGCGGCTCCCTCTTCGGCGACGCCATCCCGGCCGCGTCCCTGAAACTCAAGCCGGCGCCGCCCGCAACGAACCAGGAACGGCTTGCATGGGAAAAAGAACTGATTGGGTTTTATCTCTCCGAACATCCGCTTGCGGCCTATGCCGGCCGGCTCAAGGCGGCGGGCGTGAGGCCGATCGCGGAGCTTGCGGCGATCCAGGAGGAACGGGCCGGCGTCCGCGCGGCGGGGGTGGTCACGAAAGTGAAAAAAATATTCACGAAAACGGGCCAGCCGATGATTTTTGCGACCATTGAGGATGCCTCTCAGAAATCAATCGAAGTCGTCATCTTCAACAGCGTGTATGAAAAAACCGCGCCTCTCTGGGTTGAAAATAACCTCGTTATTACGCAGGGCAAGCTCTCTCCGCGCGACGGCGAGGCAAAACTCATCTGCGATGCGGCGAAAAAAATCGGGTGATTGACCCTTATCGCTGGACGCAGTAGACTGGTTAAGGAGTAAAATTTGTCTGTTCAGGAGTCCGCATGATTTTAAATGACAGCGAGAGTGTATGCGCGCTTGCTGAAAAAATGGAGATCCCGCTACCCTCCCCATCGGGGCAGACAGCGCAGGAAATAGTAGCGTCCATTCACGGACACCAGTGGGAAGAGGGACGGCGAGGGAGGATTCTCCTATTCATCGGCCTCAAAGATGGGGAGCTTGAGGTTCTCGCCGCGACTTCCCCTTCGGGCGCCCATTCTGTAGAAGAAAACATCCTACGGAATGAGCGTATCAAGAAGATCCTTGCCCAACTACGTTCCCTTTCGAGAACCGAGCGCGAAATCGTGCTCGGAGAGCTCACGGGAGAGGATCCTTATCGGTTGAGGCAAAAGCTCGGCCTCTCGAATCGGGAATATCGCCGGCGTTGGCGCCAAGCGTGCCAACGACTACAGCGATCCATAACGTCCCACCCTCATTAGGGGGCAACATCCCCGGCCGCGCGCAGCAACTTGCGCGGCCGGATTTTTTATTGGGCTGAGCGCGTCCGCCCCTTATCCTTATCCCCGCCCTTCTCCGTCCGCATAAGCGGGAAAAATACGCATTCGCGGATTGGACGATCCATCAATACCGCAAAAAACCGCTCGGAGACGCCGAAACCGCCGGCGGGCGGCATGCCGTAGGAAAGCGCTTCCACAAAATCCTCATCGAGCATCTGTGCTTCGCGATCCCCCGCCGCGCGGAGCCGCATTTGCTCTTCGAACCGCGCCCGCTGGTCGTCCGGGTCATTGAGCTCTGAAAATCCCTTGCCAAGCTCGGTGCCCGCCGCCATAATCTGGAACCTTTCCACGACGCGGGGATTCTCCGGCTTCCGTTTTGCCAGGGGCTCGATCTCCACCGGAGGATCCACGAGAAAGCACGGCTCGACAAGGTGCGGCCGAACCGTCTTTTTATATATGAGGTCGATCAGGCGCCCCTTGCCGAGCGTCTCATCCGCCGCGAGATCCAGCCCTGCCGCCTTATCCAATAAATCCTCCCGCGACGCCGTAGCCAAATCAAGCCCCGTCGCTTTCTTAAATGCATCAAGGTAGTCGATCTTCGGCCATTTCCCGGACCAGTCGATCTTTTCTCCGTCGTGCTCCGTCACGAGTCCGTCGCAGGTTTTCGCAATGGCATCTTTATAAAGTTTTTCCGTGAGCGCCATGGTGTCGTTATAGTCGCGGTATGCCCAATAGAATTCCAACTGGGTATAGTCCTGGAGATGTTCGCGATCGATTCCCTCGTTCCGGAATACCCGGCCTATCTCGAATACCTTGTCGTAGCCGCCGACGATAAGCCGCTTGAGGGGAAGCTCGAGCGAAATACGGAGATAAAAATCTTCGCCGAGCGCGCGGTGGCGCGTTTTGAACGGCTCCGCCTCCGCGCCGCCGGGCGTCGATTCCAAAACCGGCGTTTCCACTTCCGTAAATCCCTCGCGCTTCAGTCCGTCGCGGAATGACTCCCAAAAAGCGGTTTTTTTGCGGAAGAGTTCTCGGAGCTCGGGCGTCGCAATAAGATCGAGGTAGCGCTTACGGAGGCGGAGCTCTTCGTCCTCGACGCCCGCCCATTTGTCGGGCAGGGGCAGCAAGCTTTTCGCCGCCATCGTGAGCCGCGCCGCCTCCAGGCTTTTTTCGCCCCTCTGGGTCGTAAATAATTTTCCGGCCGCCGCGACGAAATCGCCGATATCCAGGACCGACCGCCAAAAATCGAGCCCCCCTCCCGCGAGAGAATCTTCCTTAAGCACCACCTGGATTTTTCCGCTGCCGTCCTCGAGGTCGGCGAAAATAATCTTGCCCTGGTCGCGCAAGCTCCGCAGGCGCCCCGCGAGCGCCACCTCGGCACCCTTCCCGGCGAGCGCCGCGAAATCCGCGAGGGCCCCGCCCACTGCATGCGTCCGCGCGACGCGCGGAGGATACGGATCGATTCCCGCCCGGCGGAGCGTCTCGAGCTTTCTCCGCCTTTCTTTTACGAGTTCCTCGAGCATCGTCGAATAATCATATCATGACGAAGCTTCGGGCGCATCGCAAGGTGCCGCGCCCGCGTCCTTTCCGTTTTTTTCGCGCCGGAGCCGGCGCCTTGCAGCCGGCGCGCTACGGCCGGCGGCGCGGCCTGAACCCTATTCCACCTTCAGTATTTCGTATATCGCCGCGCCGGCGGGCGTTTCCACTTTCACCGCATCGCCCGCGCGATGTTCTAAAAAAGCTTTTCCGAGGGGCGATTCGCTCGAAATGCGGCCTTCTTCGGGCTTTGCTTCATAGGAACCGACGACCGTATAGGCCATGGTTTTCTCGCCGCGCCGCACGGTCACCGTGGAACCGACCGCTACCGTATCGCCGCCGGTTTTCTCAATCGTGACCGCCTCTTTGAAAAGATCCTCAAGCTCGGCGATGCGCGACTCGACGCTCGCCTGCTCCTCGCGCGCTTCGGCATATTCGGAATTTTCCGAAAGGTCTCCGTATTCTTTCGCCTGCTTTAAGCGCTCCGCCACCTCGATGCGCCGCTTATTTTTCAAGTCCACAAGCTCGCCTTTCAGCTCTTCGAGCCGTTCTTTGGTAAGATATTGTTTTGCCATAGGAGAGCATTATGCGGCAGGCCGCTGGGCCGTGTCAAGCGGCGCGATAAGGCCGTATTCGCCCCGCCATAAGCGCCAGCGGACGAGGAACGCATCCCTTAGAAACTGGAAACCGGCGGACATCTTCACGTGCGAACGCGCGTCGTTTTTCCAGTATACCGGCACCTCGGCGATCCGATAGCCCATGGCCTTTGCAAGCGCGAGCGCCTCCACGTCGAATCCCCATCCCGCGACGCGCGACGCCGCGAACACGCGCTTCGCAGCGTCTTCGGTAAACGCCTTGAATCCGCACTGCGTATCGTAAATTCCGGGGAGTATCAGCGCCCGAACGGCAAGATTGAGGGCCTTGCCGATTATGCGGCGGAAGAGCGGCTCCGGCGGATCGAGCTTCGCGCCCTTCACGGAGCGGGAACCGATCACGACGCCGCACCCTTCCTTGAAAAGCGGCGTCATTTTTTCGAATTGATCGACGGGCGTGGAGTTATCGGCGTCGGCGAAAAGCCGTACCGCGCCGCCCGCGAGGAGCATCCCCTGGCGCACCGCGCCGCCCTTTCCCTTATTCTCGGCGTTATCGATGAGCTTCAGATTGCGCACCGCCTGTTTCATCCTTTCCACGACTTCGGCGGTGCGGTCCCGCGAACCGTCGTTTACGACGATGATTTCATAGGAATACGGCGCCGCAGAAAGGCGGCGATCGATGTCGAGAAGCGTCTTCGGAATCCGATCCGCCTCGTTATAGGCGGGAATGATGACCGACAGGTACGGCTTTGCCACAGGAAAATTATACCAAAGCCGGAGATTATATTTCCGTGAGCACAAGCGGGCCTTCCTGCGTAACGGCGATCGTATGTTCGAAGTGGGCGGCGGGCGAACCGTCGGCCGTGCCCCAGCTTTCGTCGAGAAGCTGGCGGAGTTCCCCTCCGCCCGCGGCGACCATCGGCTCTATCGCGAGCGTCATGCCCGGGACGAGCTTTGCGCCGCTCCCCGGCTTCCCGAAATTCCAGACGGTCGGCTCCTCATGGAGCGCGCGGCCTATGCCGTGCCCCGTAAGCCCTTCCGCGACCGTAAACCGGTGCTTGCGAACCGTTTTCTCGATTGCGGCGCCGATATCGCCCAGCGTACTCCCCGGCCGGGCCGCGGCGATCCCCGCCTTAAGCGCCTCTTTCGTAGCATTGACCAGTTTCTCTTCGCGGCGGCCCGGCGCGCCGACGGCCACCGTAACGGCGGCGTCAACATAGAGGCCTCCGTAGACGAGCCCTAAATCCAGCTTGACGAGATCCCCGTCCGCGATCACGCGCCCCGACGGCTGGCCGTGCACGACAACGTCATTCAGGGATATGCAGAGCGTATATGGATAAGCATGCCGCGCGCCCGCGGGGCGATAGCGGAGAAATGCCGGCTTTGCCCCGGCTCCATGGATCAGCCGGTACGCGAGCCGGTCGAGCTGCCTCGTCGCGACGCCCGGCTCCGTCTTTTCCTTGAGCGCCTGGATTACTGCGGCGAGCCGGCGCCCGCCTTCGCGCATGGTTTTTATCTCCTCCGGGGTTTTAAGCATTATGAATAGGTTAAGACGTTCCCTGCGCGAAGCGGCCCTCGATGGCCCGTGTTATTTTCTTCCATACTTCGTCCGGCGCGCCGACGCCGGAAATTTTTTCGAACTTATACCGCTTCCTGAAAAAAGAGACGGTTTTGCCGACCTCCGTGCGGTAATACCGCGCGCGGCGCCGGAGCGCCGCGCGCGTATCGTCGTCGCGCATGCGCCCTTCCGCACGCCGCATGGTTTCCCGCATGGGGATGCGCAGGTAGAGCACGAGCGGATCGGCGCGGCGGTTTTCTATAAGCAGTTTCGCGACAAGCTTCGCCTCGCCGATCATTTTCGGATGGCCGTCGAAAAGTATGCCGCGCCGCGCGGGAATCCGCGGAATCGTGCGGCGCAAAATCCCGCGCACCACCGCGGTCGGCGTAAGCCGGCCTCGGGCCGTGGTGCCCCCGTAATCGAAGCTCCGCCGGACGGCGGGCTTCAGAAGCTCGCGCCCCATGTCGAAATCGTACATCCCGTAGCGCTTGACGATCCGGGCCGCCTGGGTCGCTTTCCCCGATGCCGGATCCCCGAGCAAAATCAGATTGAACGGGGTAGCGGCCGCCGGACGCTTCTTCGGGGAACGCTTCATTGCTCTTTGGCGGACGACTCCACGATCCCGAGCGCGGCGTCTACCCGTTTCGCCACCTCCTCGACCGGGGGTTGCCCGTCGATACCGATGAACCGTGTTTCCTTCTTTAAATATTCCATGACCGGCTGCATTGTTTCCTCGTAAGATCGGAGCCGCTCGGCGATCCCCTCCGGCGTATCGTCGGCGCGATTTTCCGCGCCGGCGCGGGCGGCGAGCCGCGCGCGCGAAACCTCGCGCGGCACGTCGATGAAAACCGTGACGGGAACCGCCCTCCCGTGATTCTTCAAAAAATCGATAAGGAAGCGCGCCTGGCCCATCCTGCGCGGGACGCCGTCGAAAACGACCCCCTGCCGCGGCGGGAGCGCGAGGAGGCGGTCGCCGAGCACCTCGATAATCGTCTCGTCCGGAAGAAGCGCGCCCTCTTTTATTGACTGCACTTTGGCCGCGAGCGCCCCTCCCTGCTCCAAAATTTTCCTGAGGATTCCGCCCATGCCCCAGTACGCAAATCCAAGCTCCTCGGCCAGGCGTCTTCCCTGGGTGCTCTTTCCTGATCCTTGCGGCCCGAGGACGATGACGGCGTCGAAGTCCATGCGCCGGTTATTCTATCCCTTCGTATTCGCGGACCGTAAGCTGGGAATCCACCATCCGCATGGTTTCGAGCGCGACGGCGACGACGATGAGGATCGCCGTGCCGCTGATCGTGAGCACCGCGACGCCCGTGATGGACTGCACGACGATCGGCAAAATGGCGACGAGCCCGAGGAAGACCGCTCCCCAGAACGTCACGCGGTTCATCACCGTCGAGAAGAACTTCTGCGTGCTTTCGCCGGGACGGATGCCGGGCACGAAGCCGCCGCCCTGCTGGAGGTTTTTCGCCACCTCCTCGGGATTGAACGTGATGGAGGTGTAGAAGTAGGTGAAGACGAATACGAGGAGGAAGTAAATCGCGCCGTACCAGAACTGATTCGAAACGAACGCCTGCGCGAAGCCGTTTATCTTCACGCCCCATGCGGCGGAAAATATGGAAACGATGAAGGCGAGGAATTGCGGGAAGAGAAGCACCGAAATCGCGAAAATCAGCGGAATCATGCCCGCCGCATTGACCTTGAGGGGGAGGTAGCTCTGCGCCCCGCCGTACATCTTATTGCCGCGGACCCGCCGGGCGTAGGCCACCGGCACCTTCCGCTCGCCTTCGTTCAGGTACACTACCCCGCCAATCAGGACGACGGCCGCGACCGCGAAGCCGAGGTAGGTCGTGAGAAGCGCGGGCGTGTACGAGACGATCGCCGTGCCGAAGAACCGCGGCAAGCCCGAGAGGATGCCCGCCAGAATGATGAGCGAGATGCCGTTGCCCATCTTCTGCTCGGTAATGAGTTCGCCGAGCCAGAGCGCGATCATCGAACCCGCGCTGATCACGATGACGTTCGTAATAAAGGAGAAAAGCGGCGGCCGGTTAATGACGCCCTGCGAGATAAGAAGCGTGAGGAAGCCGTACGAATTCACGACGGCGAGGGGCACGGTGAGGAGGCGCGAATACTGGTTGAATTTCGCCTGTCCGCGGGCGCCCTCTTCATAATACATCTCCTTCATGCGCGGGAAAACGATGGTGAGAAGCTGCATGATGATGGTCGCCGTAATGTACGGGCCCACCCCGAGCATCACGACCGAAAGGTTCGCCAGGCCGCCGCCCGAAAAGAAGTTCAGGAATCCGAAGAATTGGTTCGAGTTGAAATAGCTCGCGAGGCGCGCCGCGTCGACGCCGGGAATCGGAATCGCGGCGAACACGCGGTATGCGACGAGCAAGCCCGCGACGGTAAGAACCTTGTTCCGAAGGTCCTTAATCCTGAATATCTGGAAAATCCTGCCCATAAAACGTTATTTTACCACGCTTCCTCCCGCTTTCCGGATCTTCTCTTCCGCGGATTTCGATACGTCGAGCTTTTCCACGGATACGGCAAACACGATTTCGCCGTCGCCGAGGATTTTTACGCGCCCCTTGAAATTCCGGCCGAGGAAGCCTGCCGTTTTCAGGAGTTCCGCATTCAGGACGACCGGCGCCTTCCCCTCCGCAAACGAACGGAGCTTCTCCGAAAGTTCGCCGAGGTTGAAAACGGTGACGGCGGCGCCTTTCGGAAGGTTGCGATAGCCGCGCCGCTTCGGGATGCGGAGGATGACGTCGCGCTCTGCCGGGCGCATGCGGCGCCCCGCGCGCGATTTTTGCCCCTTCACGCCGCGGCCGGAGTAGCTGCCGCGCTTGCCGCCGCGGCCGATGCGCTGGGTGCGCCGCTTCGTCGATTTTAATTCGTGGATTTGCATGGTAGGTCTAGGCCTTGAGCATTTTAAGCGCTTCGATCGTCGCCATGGCGTTCGTAAGCTTGTTCGGCGTGCGGCCGAGGATTTTGGACGTCGCATCTTTCACGCCGGCAAACGACAGCACGAAGCGCGCCGCGCCTCCTGCGCGGAGGCCGTGCCCCTCGCCTGCGGGCTTTAAGAGCACCTTTGCCGCGCTGTATTTCGCCGTCACCTCGTGCGCGATCGTCCGGTTGTCTTTCAGGATTACCGCAATCATGTTCTTTTTCGCGGCGGCTTTCGCTTTCGCGACCGCCTGCTGGACGTCCAGCCCCTTCGCGACGCCGACGCCCACGCGCCCCTTCTCATCGCCCAAGACGATCGTACAGCGGAAACGGAAACGCTTTCCGCCCGCGACGACGCGCGTTACGCGGCGCATATCGAGCACGCGCTCCTTGAATTCTTCCTTTTTTATGATGCGCGGACCCCTGGCTCTCTCGCGATCGCGCGATTGCATGTTTGGTTGCGGCATGGATTTTTCTTTAGATTTTTAGGCCTCCTTTTTTCGCGCCTTCGGCGAGGCGCGCGATGCGGCCGTGGAATTTGGACGAGCGCCGGTCGAAAACAACGGCCGATATCTTCTTCTCCGCCGCTTTCGCGGCGAGCGCCTCTCCCGCGGCGAACGCCTGGTCGCTCTTCGTCGCCTTCTGCCCGCCCGTGCCGCGGCTCCACGCCATGGCGAGCGTCACGCCTTTCGCATCGTCGATCAGCTGGGCATAGACGTAGCGGTTCGTGCGGTTCACGACGAGGCGCGGCCGTCCGGCCGTGCCGCGGATGCGCGCGGCCGTCCGCGCGGCGCGCCGCTTCCTTTTCACATTGAGTTTCTTTCTTGCATTCATAAGTTTAGTCCCTATGCCGACGACGATGCCGTTTTCTTGCCGGCTTTCCGACGGATTACTTCGCCCTGGTAACGGATGCCTTTGCCCTTATACGGCTCCGGCTTCTTCATGGCCCGTATCTCCGCCGCCGCGCGCCCCACGAGATCCTTATCGATGCCGGATACCTTCACCATGTTCTTTTCCACCGCAACCGAAATCCCTTCCGGCAGTTTCATCCGCACGGGAAGCGCGTACCCGAGATGGAGGACGAGTTCTTTTCCCTCAAGCACGGCGCGGTAGCCGACGCCCTCGATCTCGAGGTTTTTTACGAACCCTTCGGTCACTCCCGCCACGGCGTTCCGCGCGAGCGCCCAAAGCGTTCCGCTTCCCGCGGAAATTTTTCCGTCCGCGACCGAGAGCTCCCCGCCGCGAAGCGGCACTGAAAGTTCGCCCTTGGGGCCCTTTACGGTAAAGGCGCCGGACGCAACCGATGCGGAAACGCCTTCCGGGACGACTATGGATTTCTTGATAAGCCGGCTCATGTTACCAAATTTGGAAAAGATATTCGCCCCCGACTTTCTTTTTCCTCGCTTCGCGGTCGGTCATGATGCCCGCGGAAGTGGAGAGGACGCCGACGCCGTGCCCCTGCCTTACGGGGCGCAAACTGCGGTAATCGGCATACGTATGGCGGCTTGGCTTGCTCACGAGCTTGAAGTCGGAGAACGTCCCCTTGCCTTCCCCCTTCGCAAGCCGCACCGCGAGAACGGTCCTGCGCCCCGCCGCTTCCTCTTCGACGCCCTTCACGAAGCCGGCCGCCGCAAGCGAGTTCAATACCGCGAGGTCCATCTTGGAGAAAGGCAAAATCACCCTTTCCTTGCGGGCGCGGATCGCGTTCTTCAGCTGTGGGAGGACTCGGTAGTACATGCAGTTAGATTACCATGACGCTTTTTTCACTCCGGGGATCTCCTGATTCGTCGCCATTTCGCGGAAGCAGATGCGGCAAATGCCGAAATCGCGCATATAGGCGCGCTTGCGGCCGCAGCGAAAACAGCGCCGGACGATCCTCGTGGAAAATTTCGGCTTCTTCTTACTGCGCGCGATGACGGATTCTTTTGCCATGATTATTTCCTCTTGAACGGAACCCCCATTTCCCGGAACTCGCGGAGCGCCGCCGCGCGGTCGCGCTTCTTCGGAACGATGGCGACGCCGAGCGAAAATGCGACGGGGGAGCTTTCCGGCGCGATTTCCGGAAACACGAATTCTTCGCGTATGCCGACGTTAAGCACGCCGGCGCGATCCACGCTCTCCGGCGGAAGGCCGGTAAAGTCGCGGACTCGAGGCAATACTATTCTAATCAGCCGCTCGAAAAAATCAACCATTCTGGCGCGCCGGAGCGTAACGCGAAGCCCCACGATCTGGTTCTCGCGGATCTTGAACCCCGCGATGGATTTCCTCGCGCGGCGTATCTGCGGCTTTTGGCCGGTGATCGAAGCAAGGTCGCGCATCACCTGGACGAGCGCCTTCTCCTCGAAATTCGGCGTCTGGCTCAATCGGCCCACGCCTGCGTCAAGGACGATCTTCTCGATGAATCCCCCGGCTTGCTTCCTTCTCTTTTCGTTATCTTTGTGGATGTTGGTCGGCATGTTCGTTATACGGCTGCTTGGCATTTTTTGCAGTATCTCACGCGGCGGCCGCCCTCTTCGCGGAAGCCCGCGCGCGCCGCGTTCTTGCAGTTCGCGCATACGAGCATCACGCGCGACGCCGGAAGCGCGCGCGGCACGAATACCGTCTCGCCCTTCTGCCCCTGCTGTTTCGGCCGGGACCGCTTTGCGAAAAGATTCAGCCCTTCGATCACGACCTTCCCTTCGGCAGGGCGCGCGATCAGGACCTTCCCGGTCTTCCCCTTGTCCTTTCCGGACATGATTTTCACATTATCTCCCGTTTTTATCTTCATGGATGGATTTAGACGATTTCTTCCGCCATGGTCATCAATTTTTCGAATCCCTTCTGCTTCAGCTCGCGCGGCAGGGGGCCGAACACGCGGGTCGCCACCGGCTCCTTTTTCGCGTCCACGACAATCACGGCATTCTCATCGAAACGGACGTAGGAACCGTCGGGGCGGCGGAGCGAATTTTTCGTGCGGACGACGAGCACTTTCACGATATCCTTTTTCTTCACGTTCTTCCGGGGCTCCGCCGACTGCACCGACGCGACCACGATGTCGCCGATATTGGCGTAACGGTGGCGCGTGCCGCCGAGGATGCGGAAGCACCGCACGACTTTCGCGCCGCTGTTGTCCGCCACTTTCAATATGGAACGTTCCTGGATCATGTTTTTATTCCGTGCGCCCCTTGTTTTCCTTGGCGCTTTCCTTGGCGCGCCCGACAATCCGCCACCGCTTATCGCGGGAGATGGGCCGCGTTTCCTCGATCACGACCGCCTCCCCCGTCTTATATTCGTCCGCCGCGTCGTGCGCCTTGAACCGGCGCGTCACGCGGTAGTACTTCAGATATTTCGGGTGCTTCTTGAGGCGCGAAACGGCGACTACGCGCGTCTTTTGCATCTTGTCCGATACCACGACGCCCGAAAGGCGGCGCTTCTTATTTTGCGTTTCCGGATGGTTCATGGATGAATGTTTTCATGCGGGCGACCTTCTTCCGCAGTTCTTTTATCACGCTGATATCCTTTACTTTGCCTGCCGCGAGGTCAAAACGCAACCCGCGGAGCTTTTCTTCCGCCTCGCGGACGAGGCGCGCGAGCTCTCCCGCGGGCCTTGCTTTCAAATCACGCTTCTCGTTTTTTTTCATGGTCCGTTATTTCGAAATCACTTTGCTTTTCACCGGCAGCTTGAACGACGCAAGCCGCAGGGCTTCCTTCGCCGTTTCACCCGGAACGCCGCCCACTTCGAAGAGTACGCGCCCGGCGCGGACCGGAAAAACATAGTGGTCCACGTTCCCCTTTCCGCCTCCCATCGTCGTCTCGGGCGGGCGGATCGTAACCGGCTTGTCGGGGAAGATGCGTATCCAGAGGCGGCCGCTGCGCTTAAGGAAATTCGTGATTGTTTTCCTCGCCGCTTCAATCTGGCGCGAGGTCATCCAGGAACCGCTCATCGCCTGGAGGCCGTATTCGCCGTAAGAAAGCTCCGTGCCCCGCGTGTCGATCTTGCGGTTGCGCGAGCGCCCCTTATGCCATTTGCGGTGTTTTACTTTCTTCGGGATAAGCATGGCTCAAGCGTTAAAAATTTCCCCTTTATATATCCAGACGCGGATGCCGATGGTCCCGTACGCCGTTTTCGCGGTCGCCCTTCCGTAATCGATGTTTGCGCGAAGCGTTTGCAGGGGCAGTGCGCCGCGCACGAGCCATTCGCGCCGCGCGATTTCGTTCCCGTCGAGGCGGCCCGAAAGATATATCTTTACTCCTTTCGCGTCCTTGTTCTGCGCCACCTGCTCCAAATATTTCTTCATCGTGCGGCGGAACGGCATCCGGCGCTCGAGATCCCACGCGATCTGCTGGCCGACGTACGCCGCCGAAATTTCGGACCGCTTAAGCTCCTCGATCGTCACGCTCATCGGGATCGGCGCCTTCGTCTTCCGCACTTTGCGGATCGCGTCGGCAATCGCCTTATTGAGGTCTTCCACTCCTTTCCCGCCGCGGCCGATGATGAGGCCCGGGCGGGCGGCGCGGATCAGCACGCGAAGGCTCCCTTGGGTGCGTTCTATCTCAACCGAGGCGATGCCCGCGAGCGCGATTTTTTCGCGGATCACCTTGCGGATCGCCTCGTCTTCCTCGAGGAATTTCGCATAGCCGCCCTTAATGAACCAGCGTACCGGCCAGTTCTTCGTGATCCCGAGGCGAAATGAATTTGGATTGATTTTCTGTCCCATGGTTATTTTGACGCGCGCGATTTCGGATTGAACATCCGTTTGAAGAATCCGTGCGGGCGATCGGGGCGCTTTTCCCGTTCCGGCTTAGCGGCCTGCGGCCCGCGCTTCCCGGGCCTCCCTTCTCCCGGCGGGAGTTTCGCTTTTTTCTTCACGACGATCTTGTATTTCGGCATGAGCGTCTCATTCAATCCGAGTACGAGCGTGACATGGCTCATTTTCTTCTGTATCGGCGACGCGGAGCCACGCGCGCGGGGAAGGTGGCGCTTGAGCATCGGCCCCTGGTCCACGCGGACGCTCGCTACGTAAAGATGGCCCGTGTCCCACCGCTTGTTCGCGGCGGCGTTCGCGACCGCCGAGCGCAGGAGCTTAAGGAGCGCCTTGGCCGGCCGGCGGCGCTGGAGGAGAAGCTGGGCTTCGGCCTCGTTCGCCGAGAGGCCTTTAATAAGGTCGCCGACGCTGCGCACCTTGCGCGGCGCGATTCTCAAATAATGAAGTTTTGCGGTTTGCGTTTCCATGGGGCTTTATTTCTTCGCCGGCGCTTTTGCCGCGGCGGCCTGCGTCCGCTGGGTCTCGGCGGCCTTCAGCTCAAGCTCCTTCTGGATCTTTCCTCCGTGTTTCACGAATTTCCTGGTCGGCGAGAACTCGCCGAGGCGGTGGCCCACCATTTCCTCCGCGATCCTCACTTCGATGAACGACTTCCCGTTGTGGACGGCAAATTTATAGCCGACCATCTCCGGCGCGATTTCGGAAGCGCGCGACCACGTTTTGATCGCCTGCGCGTCCTCGGGCTTGCCCGCCTTCGCGATTTTTGCGAGGAGCTTAGGGTCTACGTACGGTCCTTTTTTGAGCGAGCGTGACATGGCGATGATTATTTCCTCTTCCGCGGCGGCCGGCGGGACAGGATGAATTTGTTCGACCGCGCTTTTCGGTTGCGGGTTTTATGTCCTCCGGTCACTTTGCCCCAGAGCGTCTTCGGCTTGCGGGTGCCGCGCGGCTGGCTGCCTTCGCCGCCTCCATAAGGATGGTCGACGGGGTTCATCGCCTTTCCGCGGACGGTCGGACGGATGCCGAGCCACCGCGAGCGGCCGGCTTTCCCGATGGTCACCAGGCTCCATTCGGCGTTCGATACCTGGCCGAGCGACGCAAGCCCGCCCCACGGGACGCGCCTTACCTCGCCCGAAGCGAGCTTAAGATCGGTGTAGCCGTCGGCGTTCGCCAGCACTTCCGCGGAGGAGCCCGCCGACCGCGCAAGCTGGCCGCCGCGGCCCGGGATGAGTTCGATGTTGTAAACGCGATAACCAACCGGAATATTCCGGAGCGGCATCCGGTTTCCCGGCGTGAAAGGCGCGGCTTCGGCAGTCACGATTTCCGCGCCGGCGCGCATGCCTTCGGGCGCGAGCACGTACGCGCGGCTTCCGTCGGCGCGCTTCACGCGGGCAATAAACGCCGTGCGGTAAGGATCGTATTCCAGGGTCTCTACGAGCGCCTTCTCTCCCATGCGGTTCTGCTTGAAGTCGATAATGCGGTAGAGCTTCTTATTGCCCCCGCCCTGATGCCGGGTCGTGATGCGGCCCTGCGAATTCCGTCCGCCGCGCGCGGGCAGGCGGCGCAGGAGGGACTTCCACGGACGCGTTTTGGAAAGCGCGCCGTAGCTCGGTGCGGTCATGCTCCTCCGTGATGCGGTGCGGGGCGCGTAGGATTTCATGTTATTGGAGATCTATTTTCTGGCCTTCTTTCAGGGTGACAATCGCCTTCCGGTATCCTTCCTGCATTCCCCGCACGGCGCCGAAGCGCTTGCGCTTGGGCGGACGGTTCACGACGTTCACCGTAACGGCGTCAACCTTGTACGCGTCCTTGATCGCTTTCTTGATTTCCGGCTTCGTCGCGCGGCGTTTCACGATAAAAGCATACTTCCGTTCCGCGGAAAGCCGCACGGATTTTTCCGTCACCCACGGCTTCTTTACGAGAAAGAGGTCCGCCATGTTATTTCGCCGCGGCGCGGTAATGCTTCGCAATCGCCGCGACCGCCGGCAATTCTATGAAAAGATTCCTGTGGTTCAATATGTCTTCGAGGTTCAGCGAGCCGGCGTCGAGGACGCGCGCCTTCGTAAGGTTCGCCGACGCGCGGAGCAGGTTCCGGTTCATGCCGTTCGAAACGAAAAGCACGTCGTAGCGCCTCGCATGCTTGTCCATGGAAAGGATTCCCCGGAGCGCAGACGCGAGCGGTTTCGTCTTCGGCTCCACGGCGAACGCATCGAATATCCTGACCTCCGCATCCGCCGCCTTGCGCGAGAGCGCCGAAAAAAGCGCGCGCTGCTTCATCTTCTTATTCGTGCTCTGGGAATAGTCGCGCTCGTTCCGGGGCCCGTGCGCCTTTCCGCCGCCCACCCAGAGAGGAGACCTGATGGAGCCGTGGCGGGCGCGCCCCGTTCCCTTCTGGCGCCACGGCTTTTTGCCGCCACCGCGCACCTCGCCCCGGGTCTTCGTATGCGCCCACGGTTCGCGCGCATTCGCGCGCTGGGCTTCCAATATCTGCTTTACCAGCACCTCGTTCCAGCGCGCGCCGAACACGCCCGCCGGGAGTTCAACGGTTCCCACCTTCTCGTTCTTCAAATTATAGACGTCCATGGTCATGGTAGCCGGATGGTTGTATCGTTATCTGCCCGTGCGGATTTCCAAAATACCGCCGCGCGCGCCCGGCGCCGCGCCGCGCAAGAAAATCTGATTGTGCTCCTTGTCGACTTCCGCCACGACGAGATTTTTTATCGTCACGCGGTCGCCTCCCATGCGCCCCGCCATGCGCCGGCCCGGCACGACGCGCTGGAACGCCGTCGATCCGATGGAACCGGGCGCGCGGAAACGGTTTTTCTGGCCGTGCGTCTTCGGCCCTCCCGCGAAACCGTGCCGTTTCACGACGCCCTGGAACCCGCGGCCCTTCGTCACGCCGGCCACGCGCACCTTCTCGCCTTCCTTGAATGCCTCAACCGTCACGGAATCCCCTTCTTTCACGGAAGCCGCGTCGATCGGCGACCACGCGCGGTTGCGGAATTCGCGCTTCGTCCCGCCAAGGGAAACCTGCACCGCTGCGTAGCCGTGCTTGTTTTCCGTACGGAGGGCGCTCACCGTATTCGGCAAGGCGCCGACCACGGTGACCGGGACCACTTTCCCGTCCTTCCAAATCTGCGTCATTTTCAGTTTTTTTCCGAGAATGAACGGCATGATATTAAAAAATCCGGGTTTTCGCCGGAAGTTCATGCTCCTGCCGCCCGAACGCCGCCCTAGGCGGGATCGTGCTTTAAAGAAAACGACTGGCGTCTTCCTCCAAAGCGCAAAAACGCGGTGAGTATTCGCATAAACTTCCGAGAAACCTTGGTTCAGAGTATAGCAAGACCGGGCGCCGCGCGTCAAGCGGCATAAACGAAAAACCGCCGGGAGGCGGTTTTTCGTCAATCGGCAGTCCGGAGGATTCCCTCCCGGATGCCGCTATACCATCTTCACTTCCACGTCCACGCCCGCGGGAAGATTCAAGTTGGAAAGGGATTCCACGATCTTTTGCGTCGGGTTCAGGATTTCGACGAGCCGCTTATGCACGCGGAGCTCGAATTGTTCGCGAGAATCCTTATGGACGAACGTCGCGCGGTTCACGGTGTAGCGCTTGATCTCGGTCGGCAGAGGAATCGGCCCCACCACCTTCGCGTCGTTCCGCTCGGCCGCCTCGATGATCTGGCGCGCCGAACTGTCGATCAGCTTGTGGTCGTAGGATTTGATCCTGAGCCGCACTTTCTGCGGCGCGTCTGATTCCTTTTTTGCCATGGTCGTATGCCGCGCGTTCCGTTAGCTGTTTATTTTCGTAACGACGCCCGCGCCCACCGTTTTGCCGCCTTCGCGGATGGCGAAGCGCTGTTTCTCTTCGAGCGCCACCGGCGTGATGAGCTTCACGGAAATTTTCACCGTATCGCCCGGCATCACCATCTCCATGCCTTCGGGAAGCGTCACCTCGCCCGTCACGTCAGTCGTCCTGATGTAGAACTGCGGCTTATAGCCCTTGAAGAACGGCGAGTGGCGGCCGCCTTCTTCTTTCGAGAGCACGTACACCTCGGCTTCGAACTCGGCGTGCGGCGTAACGGAGCCGGGCTTCGCGATCACCTGCCCGCGTTCCACGTCTTCTTTCTTAAGACCGCGGAGGAGGGCGCCGACGTTGTCGCCGGCCATGCCTTCGTCGAGAAGCTTGTTGAACATCTCGATGCCCGTCACGACCGTTTTCTGGGTCGGGCGGAGGCCGACGATTTCAATCTCTTCGTTCACCTTTACCTTTCCGCGCTCGACGCGGCCGGTTACGACCGTGCCGCGGCCCTCAATCGAGAAAATGTCCTCGATCGGCATAAGGAACGGCTTGTCGAGATCGCGGGTCGGCGTCGGGAAGTAATCGTCCATCGCGTGCACGAGGTCGAGGATCGGCTTCGCGTCCGCGTCATCCGCAGATTTCGACTCAAGCGCCTTCAGGGCGGAGCCGCGGATCACCGGGGCCTTGTCGCCGTCGAACTGGTATTTCTTGAGAAGCTCGCGCACTTCGGACTCGACGAGGTCGATAAGCTCGGGGTCGTCCACCATGTCGCATTTATTGAGGAACACGATGATGTTCGGCACGCCCACCTGGTGCGCGAGAAGGATGTGCTCGCGCGTCTGCGGCATCGGCCCGTCGGTCGCGGCGACCACGAGGATCGCGCCGTCCATCTGGGCGGCGCCCGTGATCATGTTCTTAATGTAGTCCGCGTGCCCCGGCGCGTCGATGTGCGCATAGTGGCGCTTCTCCGATTCGTACTCCGAGTGATGGAGAGCGATCGTGATGCCGCGCGCCTTCTCTTCGGGAGCATTGTCAATCTGGTCGACTTTCTCTTCTTTCTTCGCGAGACCCTTCATAAAAAGCACGTGCGTGATCGCGGCGGTCAAAGTCGTCTTTCCGTGATCGACGTGCCCGATCGTGCCGACATTGAGATGCGGCTTCGACCGGTCAAATTTTTCTTTTTCTGCCATTGGTTTTTAGTTGGTTAATTTTTTATTAAATACTCCCGGTGTCGCGGGGTCGCTACGCCCGCACCGCTCTTCCTTCTCCCGCGCCCCAGACGTTAGCCAATCGACCTAAAAGTCGTCCTCGGACGGGATTAGTACGAAAGTTATTCTAGACTAGATCGAGGTTTTCTGTCAAACCCGCGAACATACCGTGAATTGCGCGGACGAGCCGGATGCCCTCCGCATGGTCACGCGAGCCGTTCAACGCGGACGCCGATCAGCCGTATCGCCTTGCGTTCCGGGTTCTCACGGCGGTCGAGGAACGGCATGAATAGTCTCAGGGATTGGAACTCTATCGTCCGAAGCGCGCCGGCGGGTCCGACAGCCGCGCCCGGTTCAACGGCCACCGGCTTCTCGAGCGTCACCGCGCGCGTTTTCGTCGTAAAGCCCGCAAAGCGAACGACGATGGAGACGGAACGGAACGATTTGAACCCGCCGCCCGTGAGCCGCTTTATCACCTCCCCCGCTATTCGCGCCAATGCGTCCGTGAGCGCTTTGCGTTCCCGGGCGGATGCGATCGGCATGTCATGCGCGAAGGTCACGTCGTGCCCGACGGACTTCGCGACCCGCTCGGCCATGAGCGGCGACTCGTCCCGCCCGCGCAGCTTCTCGTAAAGGTCCGCTCCCCATTTGCCCAGGCGAAGCTCGTCGCGGAGGCCCTCGATCGTAAAACGCTTCGCGTCCCCGACCGTGCGCGCGCCCCGCCGCGCGAGGAGCTCCTCCGTCTTCGGGCCCACGCCCGGGATGACGCGGACGGGGAGCGGCGCGAGGAACGCCTCCGCGTCCTCCGGACGCACGACCGTGAGCCCGTCCGGCTTCTCTCGGTCGGATGCGATTTTCGCAATAAGCTTGTTCGAGCCGACGCCCACGGACGCCGTGAGGCGCTCGCTCTTCTTTATATCGTCTTTGATCTGCTGCGCCGCCTCGCGCGCCTTCCCGTACGAGCCGAGCGGCGAGAGGTCGAGATACGCCTCATCCACGCTCGCGGCTTCCACCATCGCCTTGCCGCGCGGGGAGATGTGCGAAACGTGGCGCTTGAGGACGGTCATAATGCGTCCCGAAACCTCGATGTACTTTTCCATATCCACGTCGAGGAATGCCGCGGGCTTTTCGCCACGCTTGCGCGCGGCCTCCGAAAGTTGCCAGGCCTTTGAAATGGGCATGGCCGATCGGATGCCGTACTTCCGCGCGGCATAGTTGGCGGTGGATACGACGCCCCTCCCTTTTCCGTCCATGGGATCGGCACCCACGACTATCGGCCGCCCCCGCAGGCGCGGCTTGTCGCGCTCTTCTATAGAGGCGAAGAAAGCGTCAAGGTCGACGTGGGCGATGATACGCACCCACTAAGAGTACCGCAGCTATGGCCTCGCGGGAACGAAGAACTGGTGATGCATTATCTCGCGCGTTCCGAAAGTCAGCCGCGCTTTATGCGGTCGCTACATTATGATCTCCACCGTCTTCTCCCTCCCCATGAAACCTGCGACGATCCGCACCGCCCCTCGCGGCACGCCGAAATGCCGGGCAAGCGCGTCCTCTATCGCGCGGTTCGCCCGCCCCGCCCGCGGCGGCTCCGTAACCGAGACGACATAGGTCTCCCCGTCCAGGCGCGATTCCACATTCACTTCCGTCCGCTTCGCTCCCGGCTTCGCCCTTACCTTTATCCTCATTAGTGAATTATAAAGAAAAGCCAAAACAAACCCATCCGAATGTTCTTGAGGGGTTCCCGCAGGCCGCGAAGGCGGCCGAGGGCGAGGTGCGCGGTGAGCACGCCGCGACACCGTACCCGAAAGAACATTCGGATGGACCTTTATCTCTTCTTCCCCTCTATTATAAGCTGTGCGACGTTCGCCGGCGCGGGCTCGTAGTGGTCGAATTCCATGGTAAACGAACCGCGGCCCTGCGAAGCGGAACGAAGCTCGGTCGCATAGCCGAACATCTCGGAAAGGGGCACCTGCGCGTCGATTACCTTAAGTCCCGGCCTGTCGGAAAGCCCTTCGATGCGGCCGCGCTTCGCGTTCAGGTTGCCGGTCACCTCGCCCATGAAATCCGGCGGGACAAGCACCTGTATTTTCATGATGGGTTCGAGAATAACCGGCTTTGCGCGTTTTGCGGCTTCCTGGAACGCGATGGATCCCGCGATCTTGAACGCCGCTTCCGAGGAATCCACCTCGTGGAACGAACCGTCGTATAAAGTAACCTCCACGTCGGTCACCGGATAATGCGCGAGGATGCCCTTGTCCAGCGCCTCTTTCACGCCCTTTTCCGTCGCGGGAATGAACTCCTGCGGAATCACGCCTCCCTTGATCTCGTTCAGGAAGACGAATCCCGTTCCGCGCTCGAGCGGCTTCACGCGGAGCCAGACGTGGCCGTATTGCCCGCGGCCGCCCGACTGGCGGATATATTTCCCTTCCGCTTCCGCTTCTCCCATGATCGTCTCCTTGTACGCCACCTGGGGGCGGCCGACGTTCGCCTCCACGCCGAATTCCCGCTTCATCCGATCCACGATGATCTCAAGATGCAATTCGCCCATGCCGCTGATGATCGTCTCCCCCGTATCGGGATCCCCCGCGACGCGGAACGTCGGGTCTTCTTCGGCGAGGCGATGGAGCGCCGTGCCCATCTTCTCCTGGTCGGCCTTCGTCTTCGGCTCGATGCGGATGCCGATCACGGGCTCCGGGAAAGTTATTTTCTCGAGCACGATGCGGCGATCCGGATCGCACAGCGTGTCGCCGGTCGTCGTGTCCTTCAATCCGACGATGGCCGCGATTTCGCCCGCGTAAATCTCTTCCACCTCCTCGCGGTCGTTCGCGTGCATCCGCACGATGCGGCCCACGCGCTCCTGCGCGCCCTTCGTCGCGTTGTAAACATACGTGCCGCGCTTTACGACGCCGGAATAGTTGCGGAAAAACGCGAGGGAGCCCACGTAGGGATCGGTCGCGATCTTGAATGCCAGCGCGGAGAAGGGCTCTTCGTCGCTCGCCGTGCGCTCGATTTCGGCGCCCGTCTTCGGATCATGGCCCTTTACCGGCGGCAGGTCCGTCGGCGCGGGAAGATATTCGATGACGGCGTCCAGCATGAACTGCACGCCCTTGTTCTTCAAAGCGGACCCGCAGAGGACGGGGACGATCTTGTTTCCAATCACCGCCTTGCGGAGCACGCGGCGCAGGGTCGCGAGATCGATTTCCTTGCCGTCGAGGTACGCCGCCATCGTTTCGTCGTCGTTTTCCGCGATCCTTTCAATGAGCGCGCGCCGCGCCGCCTCCACCTCCCCTTTCATCTCTTCGGGAATCGGGATTTCCGTGATGGCTTCCCCGTGCTCGCCCTCGAAGGAGAACGCCTTGTTCGCAAGAAGGTCGACGACGCCCTTAAAGTCGGACTCCAGCCCTATCGGGAGCTGTGCCGGAATGGCGTCCTGCGTAAGGCGGTCTTTTATGGACTGGAAGCTCTTTACGAAGCTCGCGCCCATGCGATCCAGCTTGTTGATGAAACAGATGCGCGGCACGCGGTACTCGTCCGCGTAGCGCCAGTTGGTTTCGGACTGCGGCTCGACGCCGGCCACCCCGTCGAACACGACGACCGCGCCATCGAGTACCCGGAGCGAGCGCTTTACTTCGACCGTGAAGTCGATATGCCCCGGGGTGTCGATTAAGTTGATGCGGTGCTCGTGGGTCTTGTCATGGGCGCGATAAGTCGGCGTCCAGAAACAGGTCGTAGCAGCCGAAGTAATCGTAATGCCGCGCTCCCGCTCCTGCTCCATCCAGTCCATCACGGTGTCCCCCGTATGAACCTCGCCTATCTTATGCGAAACGCCGGTATAAAAAAGAACCCGTTCGCTCACGGTCGTCTTGCCGGCATCGATATGCGCGATGATGCCGATATTCCTCGTCTTTTCAATGGGATATTGCCGGGGCATATGCTCGTAATCGGTATCAAACTGTTTTCCCGCCCTACCGCGCGAAGTGCGCGAAGGCGCGGTTCGCTTCGGCCATGCGGTGCGTATCGAGCTTCTTCTTTATCGCGGAGCCCTCGTTCTTCGCGGCGGCCATGAGCTCTTCCGCGAGCTTGTCGGCCATGGGCTTCCCCTTCCGGGCGCGCGCGGCGCCGATAATCCAGCGGACCGCGAGAATGAACTGGCGCTCGGGGCGCACCTCGCGCGGCACCTGGTAGTTCGCGCCGCCCACCCGGCGGGACGCGACCTCCAAAAGCGGCGAGGCGTTCTCGAGAGCCTTTTGGAATATCTCCATCGGGTCTCCTTTCGTCGTCTCCTGGACCTTCGCAAGCGCCCCGTAGACGACCCGCTCCGCGGTGGAACGCTTCCCGTCCTTCATGACGTAATTGATAAAGCGGCCGAGGTCGACGCGGCCGTGCACGACGTCAGGCTTGCGATACTTCTTATAGACGCGCTTTTTTCTCATCTTGGTATTTCCCTATTTCGCCTTCTTCGTTCCGTACTTCGACCTCTGCTGTTTCCGGTTTTCCACGCCGGTCGTGTCGAGGACGCCGCGGACGACGTGATACCGCACGCCCGGAAGGTCTTTCACGCGCCCGCCGCGAACCATCACGATCGAGTGCTCCTGGAGCGAGTGCCCCTCGCCCGGAATATACGCCGTGATTTCCATGCCGTTCGTAAGGCGCACGCGCGCCACCTTCCGGAGCGCCGAGTTCGGCTTTTTCGGCGTCGTCGTGAACACCTTCACGCACACGCCTCGCTTAAAAGGCGATCCCGATTCCACCGGCCGGTTCTTAATGGAATTGAAGTAGCGCGACAAAGCCGGCGCCTTGGTTTTCGCCCTCTGCGGAGCCCTTCCCTTTTTGATCAGCTGACCGATAGTCGGCATATGTTGATAAAGTGTAAGCGGGGCGTTGTTTTCTGTCAACCAAAACGCTATCATGCAGGTGCGCGCGGACGGGCCCGTAGCTTAGTGGCAGAGCAGCCGGTTTGCATCCGGCAGATAGGGGTTCGATTCCCCTCGGGTCCACCCGAAGTGAAGCTCGTGCGATTTGCAATCGTGTCAATGACCCCAAAGTTAAGACACTTTTTCGACGAGTTTCTGGTAGCGCTCTGCGAACAGTAACGGCGGCATCTTGAGCGCGGAGTGGATCCGGCGGTGATTGTAGTCCCAGACGAGCCGGTGGA
>JAKAUM010000008.1 GCA_021827685.1 bacterium | reverse complement strand
ACCGCGCCGACCGTACGCTCGAAGACGTCCGCCAGAAGCTCCAGTACGACATCTATTATTTGAAAAATCGCTCGCTCATCCTCGACCTCACGACGATCCTCAAGACCGCAAAGTCGGTGTTCGTGAATCCGAAGTAAAAAGCGGCGCCGCGAACCGGCGCGCATGCACGAAATGCTCAAAAAACTGAAAGCTTTCCTCTTTGAAAACAAGACCACGAAGCAGACCGTGGCGAAAAACACGTTCTGGCTCACGGTCGCGAATTTCGGCGGCAAGCTGCTCAAGGCCGCCATCATCATCTACGCCGCCCGCGTCCTCGGCACCGCGGGCTACGGCGTGTTCTCCTATGCAATCACGCTTGCCGGATTCCTCACGCTCTTCATGGATCCGGGCATCAACGGCATTCTCACGCGCGACTCGGCAAAGGCGGCCGGGGACGAGCGGCGCGTCATCTTCGACACCATGCTCGGGATGAAGCTCGTGCTCGTCGCAATCGGCGTGCTCATCATCGCGTTCGTCGCGCCGCTCTTCACGACGCTCCCCGGCGCGAAAGCGCTTCTCGTCATCGTCGCCGTCATCATGGGCATGGATACGCTCCAAAGCTTCTTCTCTTCGCTCCTTATGGCGATGGAACGGATGGAGTGGTACGCCGCGACCTTCCTCCTCATGAACCTCGGCATCGCGGTCTTCGGCTTCATCTTCCTCCTGCGCGCGCCGACCGCGCTTTCCTTCGGCTGGGGCTACGTGGCGGGCGACTTCATCGGCCTCGCCGCGCTCGCAATCATCCTCCGCCGCTACTTCGTCAAAATGTTTTCCTTCTTTTCCCGGGAACGCGTCATCCCCATCCTGCGCGCCGCCTGGCCGTTCGCGCTGTCGGGCGCCTTCGGCCTCCTTTTTACGAACAGCGACATCCTCATTATCAGCTGGCTGCGCTCCGCCTCCGACGTAGGCATCTACTCCGCCGCGATCCGCGTCGTCCAGACGCTCTATCTTATTCCCGGCATCATCCAGGGCAGTACCCTGCCGCTCTTTTCGCGCCTCGCGAAGAAGGACAATCCAAAATTCCGCACCGCGCTCGAACAAACGCTCGCCATGGTCTTTTTCGCTTCCATTCCTCTTTCCTTGGGGGGGATCATCCTTGGAGCGCCGATCATGTCGCTCCTCTTCGGCGCCGCTTATGCGCCCGGCGGACCCGCGATCGAAATCCTTATGGCGACGCTCCTCTTCGATTTCGCCGCGAGCATCATTATCAACGCCCTTTTCGCCTTCGACCACCAGCGGAGCCTGGTGGTCTCCTCGGCTTTCGCCGGCGCCCTGAATGTCGCCCTCGACTTGATTCTCATACCGCCGTTCGGCATCGCCGGTTCCGCCGTCGCTACCCTTATCGCGCAGGCGGCGAACAACTGGTATCTCTGGCACTCGATGAAGAAAATAAATCCATTCTCCGTACTGCCCCATCTCCGGAAAATCATCACGGCGGCGGCCGTGATGGCGGCCGCCACGGTGTTTTTCGCCGCATTCCATATGGAAATAATCGTCAATATCGCGCTGAGCGGCATCCTCTATTTCCTCGTCCTGCGCATACTCCGCGAACCCCTGCTTATCGAGATAAAGCGGTTGATATTCCCGCCGACCCCTACCGCGAAAACAGCCGCTTCTTGAGGCGCGAGAGGAAAGAATTCGCGCCCCTTCGGATAAAGAGCGGCAGGCGCGCATAAAGCCAGTATGCCGTCGCAGAGAGGAACGCCAGAGAAAATCCGGGATAATCATTCCGGTGCCGCCGGATGATCGAAAATGCCGCGGATGCATTTTCTTTCTGGTGCGTGAACGAGCTCCCGCCTTCCCACATCCGATAGGCGAGAAAATATTCCGGGAAGTTGTAGAGTTTGCCTTTCCTGCCCAAATTCAGCCAGAAGTCCCAATCGGCGAACTGGGGCATCGTCTCGTCGTAAAAGCCGGCCGCCGCGCGGCGGAACATGCCGGCGGAATTCACGATCGGATTGGCGAAAAGCGCGACGCGGCGGATTTTACCGTCCGTTTCCGGCTTCAGCTCTCTCCCGATTTCGCGCCCGCCGCCGTCAATGAAAACGAAACCCCCGCCGCAGGCAATATACTCGGGGCGGGCGTCCAAAAAGGCGGCTTGCTTCGCGAGTTTTTCGGGATCGAGCCACCAGTCGTCGTCGTCCAAAATCGCCGCGTATTCTCCCCGGGCGGCCTTGAGGCCGGCGTTCGAGACGGCCGCAATCCGACCGGAGTGCGGACAGCGCACGTAGCGGATGCGCCCGTCCTTCTCGATCCATGCCCGTATCGCCGATTCCGTTTCCGGCGGCGGGCCGTCGCCCGCGATAATAAGCTCCCAATCGGCGAATGTCTGGTCAAGCACGCTCTGAACCCCGCGGCCGATAAGGTGGCCGCGGTTCCAGGTCGCCATAATAACGCTCACGCGCGGGTTTGCCATTGAGTTATGCCTTCGCAAAATTTTCGTACGAAATTCCGCGATCCACGAGATATTTCTCCGCCTCGCGCCATTTCTCCACCGTATCGATTCCCTTCGAATAGTCCCCGCATTCGTACGAATAGAACGGCTCGCCCCGGCCGATCACGTCCGGCAGGAGATCGCGCCCGATTTCGTAGTAGCGCCCCGCGGGAATATACGACAGTATCTTTTTCTTCAGGATGAATATCCCGCGCATGCGGTGCGCGTTCGGATAGGCGCGGTCGTGCGGCTTCGGATGGATTGCGATGAATTTCCCGTCCGCATCGAGCTCCGCCACGTCGGCATCCTGATAATCATCCGTTTTCTGCGTGCGCTGCATGCCGATCGCGGCGGCCGGCTTCGACCGCCACGCCTGTTCCATTTTCGAATAATCCGCCAAGCTCAGCGTGTCGCCGTAGATCACGAAAAACTCGTCGTCGGCGTATTTTTCGAACAGTTTCACGCTCCCCGCGACGCCCGGCGGCGCGGATTCAAGATTATAAGTAATCCTCACGCCCCACTTGGAACCGTCGCCCAGGTAATCGCGCATCACCTCCGGCTTGGTATAAAGATTGATGAGAAAATCCGTGATGCCGTGCTTTTTGAACTGCACGATATTCCATTCCGTGAGCGGATGCCCCAGGATGGGAATCATCTGCTTGGACATCGTATAGGTATAGGGGCGCAGGCGCGTCCCCTCGCCTCCGCAAAGAAGCACCGCCTGCCTTATCTTCATCGCTCCCACGATATCACCGATGAGCGCCCTTTGGAAAGCCGCCCGATGAGCCGGGCGGCGGCGGGAAGGTCCTTCGCGATGAAATCGGGCTTGGCCTTATACTGCCACGGATCCCTCCCGCCATGGCCGGTCCGCACGAGTATCGTCTTCACTCCTGCGTTGCGGCCGGCTAAGACGTCCTGCGTCGTATCCCCGATGAAAAAACTTTTACGGAGGTCTATGCGGTGGCGCCTTGCGGCTTCAAGGATCATCCCGGGGTTCGGTTTCCGGCATGCGCACGTTTTGCGGTATTTTCTCACGTCCGCGTTCGGGTGGTGGGGGCAGAAATAAAAAGCGTCGATTCCCGCGCCCCGCGCGGCCAGGCGCTTCAACAGAACTTCATTGAGCTCCACGACGCCGGCGGGCGTGAGGATGCCGCGCGCAACGACCGGCTGATTGGAAATGATCGCCGTAAAATACCCCTCCTTCTTCAGCCGCTTGATCGCGCCGGCCGCGCCTGCGAGCAATCTGAGCTGGGACGGCTTGCGCGGCAATTCCACCTGCCGGATGATCGTTCCGTCGCGGTCCAAAAAAACGGCGCGGCGCCGATGCGCCGCTACTTTTTTTGCCCGGCTTTTTGAGCGTGCGCCTGGACTGATTCCCATTTTCCTTCCTGCATCCGGAATTTCGGATGCGAAACGATAAGATGCCACACGACGGCCTGGAATGCTTCCGTATGGGGCGTTACGTTCTCCGGATTCGCGACGGGTACGACAAGGCAGGCGTCGGCCACTTTCTTGGTATAGCCGCCGTCGCGGCCCACCACGCCCACGACTTTCGCGCCCGCTTTCTTCGCCGTATCGAGCGCCGCGACGATATTCGCGCTCACGTTCTTCTCGGCGTTTCCTCCGCCGACCGAAAAAACCATGACCGCGTCATCCCCGTCGATGCGGCTTCCCGAAAGCCAATTCGAAAAAATGGTATTGAAGCCGTCGTCGTTCGCGCGCGCGGTGAGTTCCGAAACGTTGTCCACGGGCGAGTAGGCCTCGATGCCGGCAAGCTTCCTAAAATCGTTCACCGCGTGGCTCGCGTGGCCCGCGCCGCCCCCTATGCCGATGATGAACAGCCGCCCCTTCCGCTCGCGGACGTCCTTAAGGACGGCGATCATCCGGTTGATTTCCTCGCGGTCCAGCTTTCCGGCGATTTCCCCGACTTCGCCCAGATAAGAATTGATATAATCGCGGTACATTTCCCTATTGTCCGTCGTGCAAGACGTAGCCGGCCTTCTGCCCGTCGTCGTAAAACATCTTTACGGTCTGATAGGACAGCTCGCCGAGATCGAGCCCGACCATGGCGCCCTTTTTCAGGACTTCCGGCGTTACCGTAATGATATCCGCGCCGATCTCCTCCGCCTGGTAAATATTCAGGAGCTCGCGCGGACTCGCCCAAAGAAGCTCGAAATTCGGCGTTCCGGCAAGCGCCGCCTTGCATTCCCTCATGACGGGAACCGGATCAACGCCGGTATCGGCGATCCGTCCCGCAAAAACGGAAATAATCGCCGGCACGTCCGGCGAAAGCGCGGCCGCCACCTCTTTCACCTGATCCAGCGTGAGTATCGCGGTTACGTTGAGCTTCACGCCGTTGTCCGCAAGTTTTTTCACAAGCGCGGCGGACGACTGCTTCTTCGTGTTCATCACCGGAATTTTTACGTATACGTTGCCGGCCCACGAAGCGATGACGCGAGCCTGGCGCTCCATCTCGTCGAAATCATCCGAAAACACTTCGAATGAAACCGGCTTCTCCGCGATTTCCGCGAGCACCTCCTTCGCGAAGCCCGCATAGTCCGTAACGCCCGCCTTGCGCATCAAAGTGGGGTTCGTGGTGAATCCTTTAATGAGCGGATCTTTCGCGAGCTCCGCCATGCTCGCCTTGTCCGCGCCATCGGCGAAGATCTTGATTTTCAGCTGGTCGAGCGGAATTGGCATCGTCCGAATACTATATGGCCGATCTCGATCTAGGTCAATTTGACCCTGATTTCCCTGCGTTCGCGCGAAGATCGGTAAAGCGCGTCCACCACGCGGTTCGTCCGGAGGCCGTCAATCGCATCCCCGGCAATCTTATTTTTCCCGTCAACCGCGCCGGCAAAATTCTCCCATTCGCGCTCCCAGCTCCGGTCGGCGCCGGGGAACTTGAAAACGCGGGTGCGGGGAACGCCGCCCGGCTTCCTTAAGCCGTGCGTAAGGGTTTCCTCGCCGTAGCTCCCGCCCTTCCCTTCTATCTGGAGATATCCCTTGTCGCCGAAAAGCTCCAGCGAAAAAATATTTTTCCAGTTCGTGGTGCTCACATGGAACCACGTGGTCACCCGATCGTTCCTCATGAGCGCGAACGCGTTGTCTTCCAGCTCGGTCGGCCAGAATTTCGTCTGCACGAGGCCGTAGACGGACGCCGGCTCGCCGCCGAACCAGCGCGCGAGGTCTATAAGGTGCACGCCTTGATCCAAGAGCTCCCCTCCTCCCGAAAGCTTTTTGTCGAAGCGCCACTCCTTCTCCATGCCCGGCCGGCCGCCGTGCCCGTACCGCGCGCGGATAAGGAAGAGTTTGCCGATGCCTCCTTTTTGGAGGATCTCGCGCGCCTTCAGCATGGCGCTGTGAAAACGGTGATTGAACCCGACCTGTACGATCCGCCGCGCCTTCCGCGCCTCGGCCACGATCACCTGAGCTTCCTTCGCATTCACCCCCAGCGGCTTTTCCACGAGCACGTGCTTGCCGTGGCGGAGCGCGGAAACGACGATCCGCTTCGCGAGCGCGTTCGGCACCGCGACGATCACGGCATCAATGTCCCCGCGCGCGACGAGCTTGCGCCAGTCGTGGAGCGCCGAAGCCCCGTACGCCCTCGCCAGCCGCCCGGCGGCTTCGGTGCGCGCGTCGGCCACCGCGGCCAGGACGCCCTTTCCCGTAGTTTTAATCGCATGCGCGCGCTTTCCGCCGATAAGCCCGGCGCCCACGATCCCCACGCGCAAAATTTTCTTTTTGGCTTTCATGCTTTTATACGACGCAGCTTGAGCGCATCTCCGGACATTATCTTTTTAATGTCTCTTCTATCCCACTTATTCCATCCGTCCCATGGTGCGCTTATCAAGCGTCCGGAAAGCCCGCCCGAAGCGCCCGAAGCAAGGAAAACAGCGAGCTCGGCCGCAAGTTCCCGCGGAACGCCTCCCCGCTTCGCCCGCACCTTCGCGTCGCTGAGTTCATTCTCCCCCGCGCGCCGCCCGGCACGCAAAACCTCTTCAAGCATTGCGGTATTGACCGCGCCGGGAGCGATTGCATTCACCCTAATATGATACGGCATCAACTCGTCGGCGAGAACCTCGGTGAATTTAACGACGCCGGTCTTCGCGACGGCGTACGCGGAAAAGTTCGGGCGCGCGGAAGTAGCGCCGCCGCCGGAAAAGTTGATGATGGATCCCCTCCACCGCTTCGCCATAAAGGGTATTGCGGCGCGGCACGCATGCGCAGTCCCGAATAAATTCACCGCGATGTTCTTTTCCCACTCGTCCATCCGGTTGCCGGCGAAAGGGCCTATCGGCGCCTGAACCCCGGCGGCATTCACGAGGATATCCAAGCGCCGGAACTTTACCGCTACGCGCCGGACCGCGCGCCGTACGGACGCATGATCGGAAACGTCGCAGACGACGCCGAGCGGCATCTTGCGGGAAATTATCTTCATCTCCCGCACTGCGGCGGCGATTTCGCGGGGGTTTCGGGCGAAAACGGCGACCTGCGCGCCCTCGCGGCAGAACGCCTCGGCGACGGCCCTGCCGATGCCGCGCGACCCGCCGGTTACGATCGCAACTTTGCCGCGGAGTCTCATGGGCGGATATCAGAAATCCACCAACACCTTCGATCCTTCGAAATCGAACCGATAGCGGAGCTCGCGGAGACCCAATTCCTTCATGGCTTGACGGAACTCGCGCTGGTCGCCGGGAATATAGAACGTGAAGAATCCGCCGCCGCCCGCGCCGGAAATCTTTCCGCCCAGCGCGCCATGGCGGAGCGCGGCGTCGTAAATCTTATCAAGCTCCGGATTCGTCATCTTGCTTGAAATCTTCTTTTTATACTGCCAATGCGCGTGGAACTTCCGACCCACCTCGTCGAGATTCCCGGCCTCCACGGCCTCCAAAATCCCGTGGCCGAGCTCTTTTATATAGTGCATGCTCTCCACGACCTCTTTTTTCTCTTCCTTTGCGCCTTGCGACTGTTCCGCGAGGATCGCGTCCGCGCTCCGCGTCTTGCCAGTGAAAAAAACGAGCATGTTACGGTTCAGCTCGTCCGCAACTTCCAAGGAAACTTCCGCCTTCCGCACCTTTACGCGCCCATCCTCCGCAATATCAAGCACAGTGAGCCCGCCGAACGCCGCCATATACGGATCCTGCTTCCCGATCGGCCGCTTCAACGTTTCCGATTCGATCTTGAAATCCTCCTCGGCGAGCTGGTCGAGGGGCACATACTCCCGCTTGAGCGCATGGATCGCATGAAGCAATCCCACCGCGTAACAGCTCGAAGAGCCGAGTCCGGTGCCAAAGGGAACATCCGCGACGGAGCTTATCTCAATGTTCTTTTCGATGCCGGCGAACCGAAGCGATTCGCGCGCGATATCGTGGTCTATCTCGCCCACGGTTTCAACGGTCTCCGACTTCGCGTACTTGATGCGGATAAGATCGTCCGCCGCGGGACGATTCGCGTCAACATACATATATTTGTTAATCCCGGCGGCGAAAATAAAACCTCCGTATTTCGAATAATACGACGGGAGGTCGGTGCCGCCGCCGCCGAGCGTGATGCGGAAGGGCGACCGGGTAACGATCATTGCGCTCGGGCGATGTTGCCCTTCGCCATTTCGGCTTTTACATAATCCACGAGCCCTCTCAATCCTTCTCCGAGCCCTATCTTCGGCTCCCAGCCGACGCTCTTGGCGGCCGTTATATCGGCTAAATTCGCCTCCGCGATGCCCGAGGGCTCCGGTACGAATTCCGGCTCCGCGTTCGTGCCGAGGATTTTTTGGATTTCAGCGAGGACCTCGAGGACGGAGTAATTCTTGCCGCACCCAAGATTGAAAACGCGATTCGCCACCTTGCCGCTCTCTATGCAAAGCAGGTGGAAATCATTCACGTCGTCCACATGAATGTAATCGCGGCGCAAACTGCCGTCGCCGAAAACAGGCGGCCGCCCGCCGAGCAAAATCCTCACGATGAAACGCGTCATTACGGGCGGAATCGCGCGGCGATAGTCCTGCCGCGGGCCGTAGACGTTCAAATAGCGCAGGCCCACCATCTCCATCCCGAATTCTCTTCCATACGCCATGCCAAACAGGTGGTCCGTCGCCTTGGAGATTGCGTAAAAGGTTTGCGGCATGAAGTCGGTCTCCGGCGTGGGCAGCGTCTTCGTGCCTTCATAGATCGCCGACGATTCCGCGTAAATCACGCGCTTGATCCCCGCCGCGCGGGCCGCCTCGAAAACATTCAGCGTCCCCATAACGTTCACGTCCGCGGTGCCGTAGGGATCGGACTGGCACATGACGACGGAGTTGAGCGCGGCGAGATGGAAAACAACATCCGCCTCCTTAACGACCGGGAAAATATCCTTGGAGCGGATATCCAACTTATGGAACTCGACTTCCTTCGGCACCTGCTCCAGAATGCCCGCGGAAAGATCATCGATGCCGACTACTTTGTATCCGTCGCGGACGAGGCGGTCGGCAAGGTTACTGCCGATAAAACCGGCGACGCCGGTTATGAGGATCGTTTTGTTCGCCATATGGAACTATAATAGCAACAGAACGTGACTTATTCAATTAGCCAGATTTGACGAACCAGTAGCAACCACATCCGTATCTGTCATGGCCAATATCTTCTTCCTTGGCGAACTCTATCATGCTCCCACGCCCCACTTTCTCTGGGATGTAAGAAAATTTGTGGAGCGTGAAGTCGGGAAAGTAAGAGGTAAAATCGCGATAGGAATAAATGCGATGACCGTTGAATTCTATCTTCGAAGCCGTGCCAGTAGGGACAACCACCAAAAGCGACCCGCCCGGAGCGACCGAACGGCTGAGTTCTGCAATCGCTTTCAGGTCTCCTCTGGCATCAATTGGATCACCATAACGCCCCAATCCGACGTGCTCAAGGGTGTGTAAACAAGATAACGATCTACATTCTCCATCACTAAAGGGAAGACGGAGCAGGTCTCCGCGCAAAGAAGAAAGGCCGGACAATTTTATATTCGCCGGTCGATAATCATAAAAATCGGTTGGTATAAAAGCTGACAGCGTAGTGCAGAAATAGAGGCTCGAACCGACATCAACGTGTCTCGTCGGATTGATTTCCTTAGCGCAACGGATCGCCCAAGCGACGTGATAGGTATAGTGCGGATCAAACGCTGTTTCCGACGTTTTATCCCCGAGCACAGGATGAACATCAAAAAAACTGAAAAGGAATTTCCTGTTGTCATTCTTGAATGACCTGCGGAATCGCACATAGTCGCCAAGAACAAAAAGAGAAAGGAATAGGAAAACGGGTCTCTTCAAAAATCTTCTTATGCGAGCGGGTATCGACATATGGAAAATTATCTTCCTGCCAAATTTTTTAATTGATTCTTGAGTATGATCAGTTTTGTATTATTGAAAGCACTTGGGGCAATGGCCAACCCCACGATATATATAAGCAAGGAGGGATTTGGATGACATTTAAATGCTTCCCAAAGATGTCGTTGGCCGGCTTTTACGTGCCCTGCATGCGCCAACATCTTTCCGGTGATCGTGTGGGCGTAGCTCAGCGCATCAGACCCTGCGGCCTTGAGCACTGTTTTGTGCCGATCGAGGAACCTCTCAAAAATTTCTTCGGGCGTTCTTTTCGTATACATACTGCTCATGGTAGCCCCTGCATCTTCATGGTAACGGTAATAGACGCTCAACACTTCGGGTATCCCAGTCCACTTCAGGTTTTTTGCAACCCGAATACCGAAGTCCCAGTCTTCAAAAATCATGTCTTTGTCATACCAGATATTATATTTTGTAAACACATCCTTCCGTAGCGTGGACCCGCCGCCGCCGCCGAGGACCACCCTCCAAAATTTCTCCTTTTCGCAAGGATAATATTTTATGAATTTCCCGCTCTGGCTTCGTAACTCAGAATCAGTGAGTACCGCCATAAGCTCTGGATCTGCGTCGAGTGCGGTGACTGTTCGCTCAAGGAATCGAGGCAGATACATATCGTCGTCATCTAAAAAGGCAACGTACATAGAAGAACGACTCGACAGCTTAACGCCGTTGTTTTTGTTTTCCATAAGCCCTCGCTGCGTACCATTCGGAATGTAACGTACCCGCAGATCGCGGTCAGCGATTGCTTCCACAATGGGACCAGTCTCTTCGCTGCCACAATCATCAATAACTAGAAGCTCGAAATCTTTGAAAGTCTGCACGAGCACGCTCTCGATCGCACGCGCAACGAGCTTAGGCCGGTTATAGGTCGAAATAATAACGGTTACCCTCGGCTTATTGTCATCAGGAAATCGTTCGGAAATACTTGTCATAAACGACCAATCTTTTATACTGTAACAGCCTATGGAGAATAACTCAACCGCCCCAAAGCCAGTTGCATTAGAAATAGCCATACAGAAAATATGGCGCCAGTCGGCCTTCCATGGCATCATCCATGGCTATCTTTTTAGGAACTACCTGCGAATAGAAGGGTCGGCCTCATTCGACGAACTGCATTATCTCCAAAACCTAGTTCGCAAGAGCAAAGGGAAAAAGGTTTTGGAGATCGGTTTCAACGCCGGTTTCTCAAGTTATGCGATGCTTGAAGCAGACCCAGCCGCCGAAGTAGTTTCGTTCGACCTGGGCAGTCATCCTTACACCAAGATCGCCAAAAAATTCGTAGACAGAAATTTTCCCGGGCGGCACACGCTGATTTGCGGCGATTCAACCGAAACGGTTCCGCGCTTCGCCGAAAAACATCCGGATGTACAGTTTGGTGTCGCTTTCGTAGATGGTGGGCACGAATATGAAACCGCGAAGAACGACTTACTAAATATCCGTCCGTTGTGCACCAAAGAGACCTTTGTTGTTATTGACGACCTCGCGCCGTGGCTAAAGTGGGGAGAGGGGCCGACACGCGTATGGCAGGAAGCAATAGACGCTAAAATTATTCGGCAAGTCGAATTATTTATGAACGGGCGACCGGTTGAAAGAGCGGAACCGCCGAGCACCCAAATCTGGGCAATGGGGAAGTTCGTCTAAGCCAAATCCTGATCTTGCGGCTTTTTCTATAAAACACGTGGAGAAAGCGGCAATCACAATCTGGGAGAGCGTCGTGTTCCTACAATCACTTCTCCCCACCATCAGAGAACCTATCTGCTTCGGGCGGAATGTGCGCTACTACTCAGGCGACATCCGCATTACCTCGAGACCAACGTAAGCGCATATATCTTTTCTCGCGAACGCCATACAACCCACCAGCGTTTCAGACGAGATATAGCAACCCGAAACACTGCGAACCCGTATCGCCCTCCGCATGTGGCAAGGTAATATGCTGCTTTCGTAGCCGAAAAGCGCAGTTTCAGTGAATTGGCGAAGTGCTTTCGGGCGGCAGGCATCTCTCCCGCCGCCGCTGCGAAAACCCCTACATGGAATTCGATCTCTGCGCGGCTATCAGCGTCTAACTTTTCCACATATGCAGCATTTTTCTGTATGGCCTTCGTCAGCGCCAGGTAGTTGCTTCTGTAGTCATTGGTCAAGGTTTTCTGCTTTATCTTAAAACTTGGCAGACCTGCACGATATTTAAAAAGGGGCATGTGTATGCGTTTAACTTTATATTTCCCGGCCGAACGCAAAGATAGTTCGAAATCCTCGCTAAATCCAAAAGCGGAATCGTACCAAAGATCTTTCTCGAAAAAGACTTCGCGGCGGAACATCCAACTATTTCCGGGACAGTTAAGAATAGTATCCTCCGCAAAGCCGTACGATCTTCGACCGTCCGCATCCTCGACAATCCAGTCTGGACTGGCCGCCCCATATTCCTTCCCGAGTGAACCGAGCTCGTCAGCAAGCTTGGAAACATAACCGGACAGAAGCTCATCGTCATGGTCTAGAAAGGCGAGGAAATCTCCCGAGGAATTCTTTACACAGGCGTTCCGGGCGGCAGAAACTCCGCTATTTTGCTGATATATATACTTGATCTCGCGTTCCGGATTCTCCGCTATGAGCCCCTGTACAACTTCGCGAGTATTATCAGGAGAACCGTCATCCACCACCACAATCTCCAGGTTCTGGTAATCCTGCCGGATGGCGCTCTTAATCGCATTCTTTAACAAATCCGCACGGCCATAGGTTGGGATCATTATACTCACTTTTGTGGTTAAGTTCTTAAGATTTGGCATGGCAATTTCATCGTGAAAGCCAAACAAGCATCGCACCGTTCTTGCGGCCGGTCAATCTGCCAAAGAGAAAACAAAAGCCTGCCGGAATCCCGGCTACGACATAATTCTTAGCCATCGCTCCGATACGGGCCAGCGTTGTCAAAATATTTTTCTCTACTATCACGGCTGATCTCCCAGTGACTGGATGCGTGTGTTCTTGTGCAAAACGACCAACCTTAGGCATCATCCGGAATCGCAATCTGGATGCAAAAGATTCCAAAAGCAACCGAAATTGATCCACATAGCAAACCTTAGATACCTTAAAACCAGTGTCTTTGAAGAGATTGCTTATTGCCGCTTCGTTCCATCGCGTCAGATGTTGCGGAGGATAATCACCGGGCAAAAGGTCAGCAACAATCCTTTCTCGCGACGGCGTGCTCAGTACGATCATCCCATCCGTTTTCACTAGCTTCGCTACATTTTGCACAAACTCGCGAGGATTATCTAGATGCTCTATCTCCTCAAACAGGGTTATCATGTCAAATTCAGGCAAGTTCGGCATTTTGAAAAACTCGTCATCGGACATGTTATATACATGGCCGAGATGAAAATGCTCCTGCGCGAACCGCGCCCTATCCGCATTGACCTCCACACCCCAGGGCTCACATCCCCGTCGCTCTATTTCTGCCATAAAGTCCCCCATTGCGCATCCAAGATCCAAAATCTTTGTATTCTCAGAAAAATTCCGGTGCGTTTTAAAAAAACGCTTATGCCGAGCCTCGAGCTCCGGCTTGTTGCTTTTTCTGAAAATAAGATAATCTCCGTAATAATGCTCTCCTGGCCACTTGATCGGCGACCAAAACTGTACGGCGCATTCAGAACATTCGTAAAGCGACCATGCTCCCTCGATAATTTTATAATTTTTCAAAAATACGAATTGCCTGTTTTTACGGCACGCGGGGCAGATAACTGGCGCGGGAGAATCTGGAGCCACCATTATATTTTCAGCCACCTTTCCGGGCAAATATCCCTGGTATCAATCTTAGGATCGTTGAACCATGTCTTTGGGGCGATAACCGTCTTATTTCCATAATTAGAAAGCCACGCCCCCCACCAGGAAAGCGTGCTGGTTGGGATTATGAAATGCTTACAGGAAGCCATAAGCTGCAACGCATAGCGGGTTTCCTGCTCTTCTATAAATAGACACTCTGCGTCCACGCGAAAGTTTCCACGGCACCACCCAATTTCATCGCTGAAAATAAAAACTTTAATATTTCTACCGACCCGCTCTTTCATAAGAGCCACCGCCCGATCGAAATACGCTTGGTCGTGAACATTGAAAGACGGACCGGTTGCTGGGTTGCGCACCGTGTCTCCCCTCCGGACATGCAAGCAAACCGAATTACTGGAGTCAATTGCTCGCACGATCTCGTTATGGCGTTCCTGGAGCGGATGGCGGAATGCAAAGTCTTTTCGTATCTCGGCCTCCTGCTCTTTGAAATATTTTTCTGACTGCCAGTAACCCGCAAAATAGACCCTGCCAGCAAGATCCATATTATAAATACCGAGATCAAACTGGAAATGCCTCTCCCGAACGTATCGCCAATATCCGGTTTTCCCGACAAGGATTGGAAATGCTTTATTAAAGCGGGTAACTCGCGCAAGGCGCGGGAAATGGATGATTTCCTGAAGTTTAGCATGGGGTAGCATAGCAGGACGCAAAGAAAAAACCTTTTCCAGTTCGTAGCGGCGAACTGGATTTGCAAGGGTATCTGAGTATCCCCACTCAAAATTAATCGAGGGATCTACGACCAGCTGGGCCTTATGCCGCAATGCAAAAGCTCTGCCAAATGCATACATAAACATCTGGTTGCCGAGACCACCATGGATCCTTACGACAACTTTACGGGATACCATTCCTCTTCGCATTCACCTGTTTTTGCACCCAGGCATAGGTCAAGGCTATCCCATCTTCCAACTTTGCTCTCGGCGCCCATCCGAGCTTTTCCCTAATAAGCCGATTATCCGAATTCCGTCCACGGACGCCGAGTGGGCCCGATACATGTTTGATAAAAAACTTCTTGCCCGCTATATTCATAGCCATCTCCGCCAGTTGGTTTATCGTCACCATTTCATCGGATCCAATATTCACCGGCCCCATAAAATCCGACTCCATCAATCGCCGCACCCCCTCAATACACTCATCAATGTAAAGGAAGGAGCGAGTTTGATTACCATCGCCCCAAATCTCAATGGTGCCGCCGTCAGGCGTTTCCGCCACTTTGCGACATATCGCAGCCGGCGCCTTTTCGCGACCACCGGTCCATGTACCTTCCGGACCGAAGATATTGTGAAAGCGTGCGATCCTCACCGGAACGCCGAAATTGCGGTTAAAAGCAAAGTAGAGCCGTTCACTGAAAAGTTTCTCCCAGCCGTATTCGCTGTCCGGGGCTGCCGGATATGCTGAATCTTCTGCGAGATTGGGATTATCGGTATTCTCCTGATTATGCGCTGGATACATACAGGCAGAGGAAGAGTAGAAGATTTTATGGAGATTGCCGCTTTCATGCCCGTATTTCAGGATATTCAGATTAATGAGCGCCGAGTTTTGCATAATTTCCGCATCGTGCTCGCCCGTGAATACGAATCCGGCGCCTCCCATATCGGCCGCAAATTGATAGACCTCATCAAAGGAACGATTAAAAAGTTTTTTTACGACCGCTTGGTCGGAGAGATCGCCGAGGATGAACTCGTCCGCCACGCTTGCGCCGAACTCGGGTTTTTTCCAATCAACGCCGCACACCCAATACCCTTCGTCCTTCAGGCGTTTCACCATATGCCCCCCAATAAACCCTCCCGCCCCGCAAACTAGAGCCGTTTTTGTTTTGGCCATGGATTATGAACGTTACGCTTATTTCTTCTTCGTACTCGTCTGCACCGTACCCATAAACTGTTTCAAGCTCGTCTGGATGCGCGTGTCGTTCGGCCAGTTTACGAGGATTTCCGCCGCAACCGCCCTCGTGTCCGTCACGTCGCCCATCGCGCGGTATACGTCGAAAAGTCCGTAGAGCGGCTGGGGGCGGTTCGGCCCGAGCTCGTGGCCGAGAGAATAGTATTTCAGGGCACCTTGCAGATAGGCGGGGTTCCCCGTCTGGGCGAACGCGATTTCGTTTACGGCGCCCTCGAGATAAACGTCCTGCCCGAAGCTCATCCCCTTCCCTCCGTTAAGGATGGGCGCGTAATAATGGTTCAGGAACCCGACGAGCGCATACGTGGTCGTCGCGTCCGTCCCGTGCTGGATGAAGCCGAGGATGTTGCTCGCGGTATTCCTGACCAGCTCCTCCTGGCCGATCGGCGAATAGTAATCGAGAGGCGCCGCAAGGCGGGACTCGAAGGCCGAAAGCGACGCCGGCGGGTTGGTCGAGAAGCTTTGGAGCGTCGCAATGAATATCTGCGACTTCCGCATCGGCAGGTACGAGCCGAAATACGCGACAAAGAGGATAAACGCGGAGACGATGACTGCGATGGTGCCTTTCACCGTTCTATCCATGGGATGCTTGGTGCGGTTCGCCGTGCGCGCGGCGTTCGTAGAAATAATAGTAGGCGAAGCCCATGAAGGTGAACAGGCTCACGTACATCGGGAGGACATCGAAGAGCGCGGCTCCCTGGACGAGGTATGCAATCGGCAAAGCGAGAATCAGGCCGCGCTCCATGATCGTCCCCGCACCGTGCGGCGCCTCGCCGTTACGCCTGCGGCGGAACTCGACGAAAAACGCGACGAACATGGAAAGATACGCAAGGAGGCCGATGATGCCGGTTTCCGAAAGGTAGTCGAAGAAAACGCTGTGCGCGCGGTCGAACCACGTCTGGCTCCCGGCCGGGTTCGCGGGATTATAGAATCCTGGGTTGAAGAACTTGTCGAAGACCGCCGTGAAATTCTCCGGCCCCCATCCGGTGACCGGCCGCTCAAGAAATCCCTTCCACGCTTCGCCCCACACCATGAAACGCGTATTGACGTCCGAGGCGTGCAAACTGATCTGCAATAAGCGGCCGCCCGGCATATTTTCCACGAGCGAAGTATTGCGGAGGGACCAGACTCCGCCGCCGAGCGCGAGAACTACGATGACTCCGGCGATTGACCACTTGCGGAATTTGCCCCGGCTGGCGATTGCCCAATAAAGGACGAGGGCGAATACGGCGATCCCTAATCCGAGGAACGCGCCGCGCGTCTGGCTTAAGAGGAAAAAGAGGAGAAACGCCGCCGTAAGCACCCCAAACCCCCAGTGCGCCGCGGCGCCCATGTTGCCCTTCTCTTTCCGCTTGATCCAGAGATATCCCGTAAAGAACATCGAAAAGAGCAGGTACACGCCGACGTATTCCGCGTTCCCGAGCGATCCTTGGAAGCGGTTGCCTATGAGCTTTTGGATCCAGCTCGCAGGAATGGACGACGCGCCGGACCACGGGCCGATGAAGCCCGGGAGCGTGAGCGAGCCGCCGATGCCGTAGAGGATCATGAGCGCTGCCGCGGCGAGCGAGAACTTGAACATGTTCTGCCAGTCGCGCTCGGTCTTGAGCAGGAGCGTGAGGAGGATGAAAAAGAGCCAGTAGTGGATCATCTGGAAGCCGCCTTCGCCGCGCTCGTAGTTGGACCAGAACGCCGCATAGGCGTCGTAAGCGAACGCGCACGCGAGGAGATAGGCGGCCGCGAACGCCGTAGCCGCGATTACGAGGGGCTTCCTGAAGATGCCGCGCAGGAGCGCTTTTAATTCGCCCGCGCGCATCTCATACGCCCACGCGAGCACGAAGAAAATCAGCGACAGCTCCACGGAAAACCTGAAAAAATAATCCTTCCCGCCGATGAACGGGAAAAACATGGAATCCATGACGATGACGACCGCGAAAATCGCGATATAAAGGTACCGCTTCGCGATGTTCCTGAGCGATACCCCGAATACCTTGGAGAGGATGCCGAAAAGCGGCAAGCCGATGATGACGGCAAGCACTTCGGGATGATTAGTGATGGAATCCATAATGAGGGGGCGATCGGCGGGCTACCGGGCGTATTCCACGGCCCGGATTTCCCGGATGACGTTCACTTTGATCTCACCAGGATATTTTAACTCGGTTTGGATGCGGTTCGCAATCTCCCTTGCAAGCTCGAGCGCCCGGAAGTCGTCCACCTTTTCCGGCGTCACGAATATCCTGAGTTCGCGGCCCGCGGAGATCGCGTATGCCTGCTTCACGCCGGGGAACTCCATGGCGATTTTTTCGAGGTCGCCGAGCCGCTTGATATAGGTTTCAAGCGTTCCGCGGCGGGCGCCGGGCCTTGCGGCCGAGAGGACGTCCGCGGCCGTCACGACGTACGCCTCGGGCCGCGCGTAGGGATAGTCCTCGTGATGCGACTGCATCGCCTCTACCACCTTTTCGTCAATTCCGTATTTCCGCAGAAGTTTCATGCCGAGGTCAACATGCGTGCCTTCGACTTCGTGGTCGATCGCCTTGCCGATATCGTGCAGGAAGGCGCCCCTCTTCGCGAGTTCCGAATTTAGGCCGAGCTCGCGCGCCATCATCTCGGAGAGGTAGGCCATCTCGACCGAATGCGTGAGGACGTTCTGGCCGTAGCTCGTGCGGAAATGGAGCCGTCCGACCATCTGCAGTATTTCCTTCGGGAGGTCGAAGATGCCGAGATCCTGCGCGGCCTGGTCGCCGATTTCCTGCGTGCGTTTCGCAAGCTCTTCTTTCGCCTCTTCCACTTTTTCCTCTATCTTCGCCGGCTGGATGCGCCCGTCGCGGACGAGCTTGTCGAGCGCCATCCGCGCCGCTTCGCGGCGGTACGGATCGAAAGATGAAATGATGATCGCCTCCGGCGCCTCGTCGATGATGAATTCCACGCCTGTGGCGCGCTCGAGCGCCCGGATGTTCCGCCCCTCGCGGCCGATGATCTTGCCCTTCAGCTCCTCGTCGCGGAGCGGGAAGAGCGACGTCGTGATCTCGGCGACGCTCGCCCGCGCGTAGCGCTGGAGGGCCGTCGCGACGACTTCCGCCGCCTTTTTCTCGGCCTCTTCGTGGTTCTCGCGGTCGATCTTCTGGAGCGTCTGCGCGAGATCCTGGGCCCTGTCCTCTTTCGCGTGCTCCATTATCTTCTCGCGCGCCTCCGCGACGGTGAGCCCGCTGATCTTTTCCATCTGTTTTTCCGCCTCGGCCCTTTTCTTCTCCGCGGCGGCTTCTTCTTCCTTCAGCTTGTCCTCCCGCGCGCGGACCTTGTTCTCGCCCTGCGCGAGCTCTTCCGCCCGCTTGTCGAGCGATTCTTCTTTATGCGAAAGACGCGCTTCGACGCCTTCGAATTCCTTCCGGCGATCCTTCTCTTCGTTTTTCAGGTCAACCAAAAGCGAGGCGGCCTTGTCCTTCGCCTCAACGATGATTTCCTTCGCTTTTACCTCGGCTTCGGCAACGGCCTTCTGCGCCTTTGCCTCTATCTCGCCCGCCCGCTTAGCCGCGAAAAACCTCCGCGCGGAATACCCTGCTGCGATGCCCAAAACCGCCGCAACGAGCGGCGCAAGCACGTTCATGGTTGATATTAAGTATTTTCATTTAATGACTTTTAATGGACTTATGGTACCGCGCGGCAGGCTCCGCTGTCAATAAATTCCGGGGCAGGCATATGTCTACTTTCTCCAGCATTGACATAAAAGGGTAGGTTTTTCAATTGAATTACGGGTTACCATATGGTAACCCGTAAAAATGGGGGTCGTATACGAAGCTACCCTAGGCCAATTGGCATGAAAAATACTTTTCTCGCGCGCCTCGTAAGATCGCTTCCTTTCTTCAGTGACCCGGCGAGATACCCCCTAAAAAATAATATCTCCACCCGTTTCCCTAAACGTTTTGTGTTGGCGATGGCGCTCATATAGTCCCCATCATTTGAAACAAGGATTGCCGTATCGTACAGGCCTAAAGCCGCATCAGCTACCATGTCAGAGCTGATTTGGGTATCTACATTCTTTTCATGCGGATCAGATTTGTCGCCCTGAATGTATCCGTACTTCACATCAACTTTTGGGAGCTTGCTAACTGCTGCATAATATTTTGATGCGATTGCATGCTTCTTTCTGCTCTCTTCCCCCTCCATCAAAAGCCAAGGAGGCGGCGGAACGCAATAAAAATGTACGCCCACTAGTTCATTTTTCCCCGCCAGTTTTTCCGCAAGTTTTAGTGGGTTATAAAGCTGAATCCATGAGGGATCGACGGAGTGGCGAATATTTTTTATATTCTTAAAGACGTTGCTATTGTCTATGAAAACAGCTATGCGTGCCATATCTTGTAAAACAAAAGGGGCCGAAGCCCCTTTCGTTGCTTATCGTTGCCGAAGCAGACGATAAGGATTTCTTTAGTTCCATTATAGACTTGGGTTATTAATTGTCAAGCCTATTAAAATATCTATTTTAAAGCTTTTTTACGCTTTTTTTAGTTGGGGATCACTTAATTCCATTTTGAGGATAGCGGCGCGCCGCCCCCTTCCTCCGCGGCGATGCCCTATAATGGAACCATGCCTAAAAGAACCGCCATACTCGTCGTCCTTGACGGGTGGGGCATCGGCAGGAAAGACGAGTCGAATCCGATCTGGGTCGTGAAGCCCGCGACTTTCGCGAAGCTCGAGGAAGAATATCCGGTAACAAGCTTGCTCGCGTCGGGCATTGCCGTGGGACTCCCGTGGGGGGAGGTCGGCAACAGCGAGGTGGGGCATCTCACGCTCGGCGCCGGGAAAGTGCTCTACCAGTATTTCCCGAAAATCACGATGGCGATCGAAGACGGGAGCTTTTTCCAGAATCCCGTGCTCAAGGACGCCTGCGCGCACGCGCGGGAGCGCGGCTCCGCGATCAACTTCGTCGGCCTCCTTACGAAGGCGAACGTGCATGCGTCGCTCTCCCACCTTCAGGCGCTCATCAAGATGGCGCGGGACGAAAATGTCCCGAAGATCAATCTCCATCTTTTCGCCGACGGCAAGGACAGCCCGCCCCATACGGTCGGGCAGTTCCTCGCCGAGCTCCCGCACGAATATCTCGCCTCGCTTGTCGGGCGCTATTACGCGATGGATCGCGACGGGAACTGGCAGCTCACGGCGACGGCGTACCAGGCGATGACGGGGCAGATCGGCGACGTCGTTGCCGACCCCGCGCCCGTGATCCAGGCCGCCTATCGCGACGGCACCGAAGAATATCTTCCGCCCATGCGCTTTGCGGAAGACAAGAAAATCGCGGACGGCGACGCCGTGTTTTTTTTCAACTACCGCGAGGACAGCATCCGCCAGCTCGCCGCCGCGTTCATCCTGAAGGGGTTCGACAAGTTTCCCGTCCTGCCGCTCCAAGACCTTTACGTCGCCACGATGAGCCACTACGAAGACGCGCTGGACGCGCCGGCCGCCTTCCCCGCCGACAAGGTGGAAACGCCGGTAGGAAAGGTTTTCTCCGACCTCGGCATGGCCCAGCTCCGCGTGGCGGAAACGTACAAGTACGCCCATGTCACCTACTTTTTCAACGGCCTCCGCGAGCCGCCTTACCCGGGCGAATACCGGACGCTCGTGCCGTCGGCGTCGGAGCTCCACCCCGAACGGCATCCCGAGATGATGGCGAGCGCCGTGACCGACCGCGTGGTCGAAGCAATTGCGGCGCGCGCATTCGACTTTATCCTCGTAAATTACGCGAATCCGGATACGATCGCCCATACCGCCGATTACCTTGCGGCGCTTGAGGCGGTGCGGGTGGTGGACCGCGAAATCGCCCGCGTCGTGGCGGCGGCGGCCGAAGCCGATGCCATCCTCCTTATTACGGGGGACCACGGGCACGTCGAGGAGATGATCAACCCCATGACCGGCCTGCCGCAAAGCCAGCATGTCGCGAGCCCCGTGCCGCTCTATATCGTCGCGAGCGAGATGAAAGGCCGCCGGTTCGTGAACTGCGATTCCATGAATGTCGAAACGCTGGGGTCTCTCGCGGACGTCGCGCCCACCATGCTCGAACTCGCGGGCATCCCCGTGCCGGCCGAAATGACGGGCCGCAGCCTGCTCGACAAGTTCGAATAGCGGGCGCCGCGTCGTCCGCCCGCCGAATGTTATAATAAATTCATGCACTGGCTTACGAAGCTCATCCTGCATGCCGCCGGCAACGCCTTTGCCCTTTACCTCGCGAACCGCTACGTGCCGGGGTTTGTCGTGAACAACAACCTCCTCCAGCTTACGGTCATCGCGCTCGTCCTCGCATTCCTTAATTTCCTCCTTAAGCCGATCCTCACGCTCATCCTCGGCCCGCTCATCGTACTCACGCTCGGGCTCGGGGCGCTCCTCGTAAACGCCATTATCCTCTGGCTCCTCCCCGTCGTCGCGGACAAGATTGACTTCCTGCGCGGAAGTATTACCATTCAGACGATTCCGGCGCTCCTTATCACGACGCTCATCGTGACCGCCGTGAACTTCGTCGTCCACCTTATCTCATAAATGTTTTCCCTCATCCAGATAATATTGTCGGTCGCCGTCATCGCGCTGATCCTCCTCCAGGAGCGGTCGGCCGGCATGTCGGGCCTGCTCGGCGGCGAAGGCGGCGGCTACTACCAGGCGCGGCGCGGGATGGAAAAAATCATTTTTTACGCCACGATCGTCCTTGTAGCCGCATTCGTCATCATCGCGGTCTACCGGCTCGTCGCGCGCGTGTAGCGCGGCGCGGGGTGACGGCGCTCCATCGCGCATTCATATGCAACTTTTTAAGAACATCTTCCTCGCCTTTACGAACAGGGAACGGGCGGTATTCTTGGCGGCCGCGGCGGCCGCAATCGCGAGCCTGGCGTTCGTCTCCGCGGGCGTGATTGCCGAGACGACGCGCGTCGTCCCCGCGGCGGGAGGCACGTACACCGAAGGCATGGTGGGCCAGCCGGAATACGTGAACCCCGTCATGGCTTCGTCGGAAACCGACCTCTCGCTCGTCAAACTGGTCTACCAGAACATCCCCGACATTGCGAGCTCCATCGAGGTTTCCCCCGACGGACGCACGTGGACGGTGCGGCTTAAGCAGGGGCTCCGGTGGCAGGACGGACAGAAGCTCACCTCGGACGACGTGATCTTCACCGTGGAGTCCATCCAGAATCCCGACGCGCATTCCCCGCTCTATAAGAGCTGGCAGGGCGTGGCGGTCAACCGCGTGAGCGAGCTCGAAGTGCAGTTCAGCCTGATCAACCCCTACGCCTTTTTCGGCGACGACCTCGCGAATCTTTACATATTGCCGAAGCATCTCTTCGCAAGCGCGCCGCCGGGCAACTGGCACCTTTCCGACTACAACCTGAAACCCGTGGGCAGCGGCCCGTATGAGTTCGCTTCCTACGACCGCCGTCCCGACGGCACGATTACGGACTATCACCTCCAGTCCTGGAGCGGCTACAACGGCGCAAAACCGCTCATCTCCGATTTCAATTTCAAGTTTTTCGGGAACACGGACGATCTTATAAAGAGCTACGACGACGGCAGCGTGGACGGGATGGGCGGGCTCGCTTACGGCGACCTCGCAAAAATAGAGCGCCCGTACCGCCTGACCGCATGGCCGACCTCCGGCTATTACGCCGTGTTTTGGAACCAGAGCCAGAGCATCCCGCTTGAGGATACCGCCGTGCGCGAGGCGCTTTCGGCCGCCGTGGACCGGAACGCGCTCGTCGCGGATATTCTGGGCGGCCGCGGATTCCCCGAGCTCGGCCCGATCCCGCCCGCCGCGCCCTATTACGTCCCGACCCCCCAGACATCCTCGGCTTCCTTCGCGTCAACGACGCTCACCGCCGACGGATGGCTCCCCGGGCCGGACGGCATGCGGGCGAAGATCGTGCGCGGAGCCGCGATACCCCTCGCGATAAACCTCTCGGTCCCCGACGTGGGATTCCTCGTAAAAACCGCGGATGCCCTGGCGGCCGACTGGCAGGCCATCGGCGTTTCCACGACGATCTCGGCGGTCGATCCGCAAAGCCTGCTCGCGAACAGCGTGAAGAACCGCGATTACGAAGCCCTGCTCTTCGGGAACGTACTCGGGCCGAGCTCCGACATCTATGCCTTCTGGGACTCCTCCGAACGGTTCGCGCCGGGCCTCAACCTCGCGATATACGACAATCCAAGGGTGGACGGGCTGATCGAAGCCGCGCGGATGGAGCTCGGCAACGCCACGAGGACGGCGGAATTCGCGCAGGCGGAACAGATTATCGCAAGCGACTATCCCGCCGCGTTCCTCTATTCCCCTGACTATCTCTTCGTGACGGGCGATAACGTGCGGGGCGTGTCCCCCGCATTCATCGCGGATCCTTCCGACCGGTTTCTCTCCGCCGGCTCATGGTATCTCAACACGGCGCGGGTGCTGAAATAGCTGTCTGGGCAAACGGGCGCCGGGCGCGGGAGCTCTCCTCGGGAAAGAATACTGATATCTTTTCCTTTAACGGCACATTTTGAGCCTCGGGCTATCCTGAGTAAACAAAGTGTCGTAATAATTAGGGAGGGCTCGCAACAAACGCACTTCTTGTTCATTAAAAACTCTTGAGAAGGGCGCATCCTAGATGCCAAGTAGGGTAGATTTATCAAGTACTGTTTCATTGGGCTGAAATTTGAGGACGTCGACGCCCGCGCGGTCTGGGTCGACGGTTAAAATGATTGCGGAGGATCCCGCTGCCTCCCGCGGAGGAACATCTTCCCGGTAAAGAGCCCGCGAGGCGTTGGCAAAATTAACCATGAGTGTCGGAATTGTCGCAGCGGTTACGCGCACATTTGCCTCGAGAACCTTAACCGTCTCGTCCTCATCTAAAATGAAGTCAATGCCCCAGAACCCTTCGTACCCGGAAAAGAGAGGTTCCAGCCGGTCAATCGCCGCCGAGAGCTGAGCGGCTACTTTCGCCGTAAGATTCGCGAGCGGCAAGATCCGAGACCCCTTAAAATATCTTCCGTCCTCGATACACTGCTCGGAAAAACCGAAAACCACATGCCTGCCACCGCTCCTCAACCCTTGCACGCTATGCGGCACGCCAGATGCCGTTTCTTCGAAATACCAATCCGAGGGCTGTGCCGCAAGCAAGTCGCGCACTTTAGAACTGCCCATCTCGGACGCCTTAAAAACCGTAAAGCCGCCCGAGCCGTGCCGGCGCTTCAGGTAGCCAGACGCAACACCCTTTAACTCCTTTGTCGCACCGACGGGACGCCACCGAGGAGTGAGATCGCGGAGGAGCTTTTTCTGTTCCAGCTTGTCGTTCAGGCGGAGAAACTGCTTGTAAGAATAGTTTATCCGCAAGCCCTTCTGCAGGGCAAATTCATCGGCATCGGGATGAGGAACCGCCACCCAGAGCGCTCTGATGCTCCGGTCGAGAGCCGCTGCCTTAAGCCGGCGGTAAAGAGAAATGGTAGGATCATCCCCCTTCGGCACCACGAGCTGCTTATATGGAGACCGGTAAGCTATCAGTGCGGCATCTTCGTTGACAGTAGCCCAACCCAAAGCGATCCATGGGGTCAAATTCTCATACTTCCACATCGCGGGTATACGATACGACGGGTCTTCGCCCAATGCGCGGAAATCGAATGTGAAAAGGGTGTCCCGGGCTTTCAGGAAGCGGACTTCATCGACAGGAACAGGAGAAATCTCTGCCATGAACGACGATCGTATATTTTTTTCTGCCCTTTATATGCAATTTCAACGATATGCGAGCGCATGTAAAACGCTGTTCCCCTTAGATATATGCGAGTCGCATGCCAGAACGACACACGAAATTTTAGGATGTTCCATAGGGATTTCCTTTAGTATATAGCACCAAAATTCATATATAAACCATAGGTTGCCCGGCTTATATGGAAAACACAGGTCCGAGACCTGCGGGTGGAAGCCTCCATTTGACTTTTCCGCGGTAGCCGTGGTACACTGTACTTTCCACGGCAAATTCTCCTTCTGGGCAGGTGGTGGAATGGCAGACACGTAGCGTTCAGGTCGCTATGGCCGCAAGGTCGTGAGGGTTCAAGTCCCTCCCTGCCCACAATCAGCAACAATAGAAAAAAGCGAATAATGCAAAGACAGGAAAACGACAGGAAAGAACGTCCGCGAATAAAGCCGCCCGAAATCCGGCCGCGGCCGCCGCAGGCGAACGGGAAAGAGCCGGGCACGGTGCGCGCCGGCCGCTCCACCTTCGAACGGAAATTCCGCGCGCCGGAGGCGCGCGGAGGAGGAGAAAGAAACCCGAAAGCGGGTCCGCGCGAGGCGAAGCGCGCCGAAGGCGCGGCAGAGGCGGGCGAGCGCCGCGACGACCTCCTCCGATTCGTCCCGCTCGGCGGGCTTGAGGAAATCGGGAGGAACTGCATGTTCTTGGAATATAAGAACGAGATCATCCTTATCGACGTCGGCTTACAGTTCCCCGAAGAAGAGACGCCGGGCATCGATTACATCATCCCGAACGTCTCCTATCTCGAGAAAAAGAAGCAGAACGTCCAGGCCATCATCCTCACGCACGGCCATTACGACCACATCGGCGCACTGCCGCATCTCTTGGCGCGGCTCGGCAACCCGCCGATTTACGCGACCTCCATCACGAAGGCGATCATCGAAAAACGGCAGGAGGACTTCCCCAACTCGCCGAAGCTCAACGTAGTCACGGTGAAGAACGGCGACGATCTTAAAATCTCCAACTACTTCAGCGCGCTCTTCTTCGGCGTGCCGCATACGATTCCGGAAACGACGGGCGTCATGATGAAGACCCCCGTCGGCAACATCGTCCATTTCGCCGACTTCCGCCTCGACTATAACGAGAAGGATGAGCCGCAGGGTCTCGATGAATTCGAAAAAATCGGCAACATGGGCGTGCACAGCTTCATGGTGGACTCGACGGCCGCCGAACGGCCCGGCCACTCGCTTTCGGAAAAAACCGTAGAAAAGAACCTCGAGGAAATATTCCAGGCGGCCGAAGGGCGCATCATAGTCGCGACCTTCGCGTCGCTCATCACGCGCATCGCGGAAATCATCAAGATCGCCGAACGGATCGGCCGCAAGGTGGCTTTGAACGGCTACTCCATGCGGACAAACATCCAGATCGCCCAAACCCTCGGCTTCGTAAAGGCGAAAGAGGGCACGATCGTGCCGATCGAGGAAGTGAACAAGATGAAAGACGCGAAAATCCTCATTCTTTCCACGGGCGCGCAGGGCGAATCGAATGCGGGCCTTATGAAAATGATCACCGGCGAGCACCGCCATATCAAAGTGAAGCCGGGGGACACGTTCGTGCTCTCGTCTTCCGTGATCCCGGGCAACGAGCGCACCGTCCAGTCCGTAAAGGACAATCTCGCGCGGCAGGGCGCGATCGTCTACCACTCGGCGCTCGTGGACATCCATTCGTCCGGCCACGCGCCGAAGGAGGATCTCAAGCTCGTAATGAAGCTTATGAAGCCGAAATTCCTGGTACCCGTGCACGGCTACTATTTCATGCGCGCCGCGAACGGCATTTCCGCGCGCGAAGTCGGCATCCCGAAGGAGCGCGTGATCCTGATGGACAACGGCCAGGTGGCCGAACTCGGCCCGGACAGCTTCGCCGTTACGAAGGAAAGCGTTCCCGCTTACTACGTCATGGTGGACGGGCTCGGCGTCGGCGACGTGGAGGAGGTCGTAATCCGCGACCGCCGCGCGCTTGCCGCCGAAGGCATGATGATCATCATCCTCACGCTCGACCGAGGCCGCGCCCGGCTGATTAAAAATCCCGACATCATTTCGCGCGGTTTCATTTATCTAAAAGAGCATCAGGATCTTCTGGACGAAGTGCGCAAGCGCATCCGCGGGCTCATACAGCGCCTGCCGTCAAACCAGGAGCTCGAACCCGACTATCTCAAAACGCTCCTCCGCGACCAGATCGGCCAGTATCTCTACAGTAAAACGCGCCGCAGGCCCATGATCCTGCCCGTAATCATCGAGATATAGGAAGGAGGCGGCCAAGTGCATACGGCCGCCTTTTGTTTTGCACATGCCTCGCGCGGCGCGGCTTTATAATCGCGCGGCGCTCTGCTACAATCGACTTATGAAACCGGCTTTGATTTCCGGGATGAAGCCCGAAGGGCATATGCACCTCGGAAACTACCTCGGCGCGCTGAAAAATTTTACGGACCTCCAGAACTCGGGAAAGTATGATTGCTACTTCTTCGAAGCGGACCTGCACTCCCTTACCGAAGATTTCTCTCCGCGAGAGAAGCGGGCGCAAGTGCTGGAGCTCGCCGCGGAATACCTCGCCGCGGGGCTCGACCCGAAAAAATCCGTCATATTCCCCCAGTCGGCGATACCCGCCCACACGGAACTCATGTGGGTCCTCACCACGATGGCGCCGGAAGGGGAGCTCCGGCGGATGACGCAGTATAAAGACAAGGCGCTCGTAAAAAAACGCGAAGTGAACGCGGGGCTCCTTATGTATCCGGTCCTCATGGCCGCGGATATCCTCCTCTACGGCGCGGCGGCCGTGCCCGTGGGCGAGGATCAGCTCCAGCATCTCGAGCTCGCGCGCACGCTCGCGCGGAAATTCAATGCGCGCTTCGGCGAAACCTTTACGGAACCCGAGGGAATCCTTACCCGCGCGAACCGCGTAATGAACCTGAAAGATCCGGGGAAAAAGATGTCCAAGTCCCAGCCGGACGGCTGCCTTTTCCTGGACGACGCTCCCGAGACAATCCGAAAAAAGATCGCGCGCGCGGTTACCGATTCCGGCACGGAAGTGGCTTATGACCCGAAAAAGAAGCCGGGGCTCGCAAACTTGATCGACCTCTATGCCGCGCTCTCGCACATGGAACCGGCGATGGTCGCCCGCGAATTCGCCGGAGAAAAATATTCCGTGCTCAAAACGCGCCTCGCGGAACTCGTAATAGAGTATTTCTCGGAATTCCGCTCGGCGAAAAAGAAGCTGCTCGCCGAACCCTCGCGGATCGCGGAGGTGCTCGCCGGCGGCGCAGCGGAAGCGGGCCGAATCGCGGAAAAGAAAATCGCCGAGGTAAAAAAGAAGCTTGGCCTCCTTTAGGCCGTAGGCGGGTTCCTAGATTTTCCTCAGGGCGATCCAGAGCGGCTGGCCTTCTATTTCCACCTCTTCCTCGGCGGAAAACTTCTCCGAGCGGCCGTATGCCACCGTCTTCGCGCCAACTTCCGAGCGCAGGGCGCGCTCGCGCTTTTTAAAGACTTCGGCAAGCGGCGCCGGGGCGCTTACCATAAGGGCGATTCTGTCCTTCGGGGCAAGGCGCGCCTTCTGGCGCAGTTCCTGCACTATGCGGACCGCGTCGCGCAACATCCCCTCTTCGCGAAGCTCGGGCGAAATCGCCGTGTCCAGCCGGACGCCGCTTCCGAGCTTCGGATCCGTCGTAATTTTTTTCACGTTCACCTCGTCGGCAAGGATGGCGGCGAGGGCCACCGGAAGGCGCACGCCGATCGCGAGCGATGCGAGCGGCTGGCGCACTTTGATCCCCGCTTCCGCGCGCTTCGCGAGGCCCGCGGCGGCGAGTTCGCGGACGGCCCTCATCGCCGCAACGAGCTTCTCCGCGGCGGCGCCCCCGCCATGCGGCGCCGAGGGCCACGCGTCGAGATGCACCGACTCTTTTTTCCCGCCGAGCGCGGAATAGAGCGCCTCGGCGAAAAACGGCGTAAAGGGCGCAAGGAGTTTCGCGAGCGAGAGGAGCGCGTAGCCGAGCGTGGCCGAAGCCGCCCGGTAATCCTCGGCGCGCTCCGGCCTCTGGAGCCGGCGGCGCGAGCGGCGGATATACCACCTCGAGAGATCATCCGCGAACGATTCCGTCTCGAGCGCCGCCTCGCGCACTTCATACCGGTCCAGTTTTGCCGTCACGGATGCGACGAGCCCCGCAAGGCGCGCAAGAATCCACTTGTCGAGAAGATTCGCGCTCTTCGGCGCGGCGCCGGAACCGGCGCCGGTTCCGCCGCGGGCCGTTTTCTTCGCCGCGTACGTTTTCCAAAAAACGAACGAGTGGTACGCGATGAGGTGCATCTTCCTGAACGCCTTCGCGACGTCTTCTTCGTCGAAATCCTTCGGTTCGCCGAAAGGCGTCCCCGTGAAAAAATGCCAGCGGAGCGCGTCCGCGCCGTATTTGTCGATCATGGCGAACGGCTCTATGGCGTTCCCCTTGGACTTCGACATCTTCCGGCCGAACTTGTCGTTCACGAGCCCGAACGCGATCACGTTGCGGTACGGCGCCTCATAGCCGAGCGCCGTCGCGACGGCCAGCATCGTATAGAACCAACCGCGCGTCTGGTCCATTCCCTCCGCGATATAGTCTGCGGGATATGTGATATGCGCTTCGGGTGCGAGCGGGCGGCGCGAACGGGAGGCGGCGCCCCTTATCTCAAAGGGAAAATGCGCCTGCGCCAAGGGCATGGCGCCGGAATCGTACCAGACATCGATGACCTCGGGGACGCGGCGCATTGCCGAAACGGCTCCCTTCTTCGCGCACGCCGGGCACGGGAACTCGATCGCGTCCGCAAACGGCCGGTGCAGGTCAACTTCCCCGGTATCGTCGCGCGGCGCCGTCTTCACCGTGAGCGGCCTGATCTCGGCGAAATCCATAAAATTGCGGCCGTGCGCTTCCTTTTCGCGAATGGCGCGGCGCTCGCTCCATGCCTCCGCCGCCTGGAAAAGCATCCATGCCGGATATGCATGCGTCACGATCAGGATGTTTTTCCCCCGGTACTTCTTTTCGCAGTCCTTTAAAAAGCCCCACAGCCGCGTGCGTACGTCCCGGAGCGATTCCCCGCCCTCGGGACGCTTTTCAAAGCGCGATTCGTAGGTCGGGAACGCCGCGGCGTATTTTTCGTCGCCATATCCCGTAAGCGCGGGGCCGAAACGTATTTCTTCGAGGCGCTTGTCGAGCAGCCTTTCCGCGCCCGGCAGGGCATCCGCGCCGATCGCCTCGGTTTGCTTCGCGCGCGCGATGTCAGAGGCAATAAGGATGTCTATCCGCTCCCCGCGCTTCCCGAGCTCGCGGCGCAAACCGCGTATTGAAGCCGCGACCTGGCGCTCGCCGCGCGGCGTAAGGCGCAGGAACTTCTGCTGGCCGGAGTCGAGGATATTGAACGTGTTGCTTTCCGCTTCGCCATGGCGCATCACCCAGTAGCGGTTCCGCGCGCCGCCCGCAAGCTGCGAGAGCCCGTCGATCCCGTCCGCCACTTCCGTATGCCCGCAGGCCGCGCATTCCCAAACGGGGAGAGGGACGCCCCAATACCGTTCCCGCGAGAGGTTCCAGTCCTTCGCTTCGCGGAGCCATTCGCCGAAACGGCCCTTCTTCACGTGCGCCGGCATCCAATTGATCGTACTGTTGCGCGCGAGGAGCTCTTTCCTCAGTGAGCTCATCTTGATGAACCACGACGTCCGCGCGTAATACAGGACGGGCGTGTCGCAACGCCAGCAGTGCGGATATTCGTGCACGTACGGCTCGACGCGCAGAAGATTGCCGCCGCGCCGGAGCGCGGCGAAAATCTTTTCTTCGGTTCCCTCCGCTTTCACGTAGTCCCCCTCAAGCCCGGGGATTCCCTCTACGAACTTCCCCTCCTCGTCCACCGTGTGGTATTCCGGAAGGCCTTCCTTTTTGCCAAGCAGGTAGTCGTCCTCGCCGTACATGACCGCCGTATGGACGATGCCCGTGCCGTCGGTCGTGGTCACGAATCCGGCGGGATAGACCTTGTACGCCGCGGCACTCCCGCGGAACGCCGCAATGTCGAAAAGCGGCTCATATTCAAGCCCCACGAGGCGCCTGCCCGGAATCTCGCCGAGCACGGCGAAATCGCAGTCCTTCAAGACCGCCCCCGCGAGATCTTTCGCCACGATATAAGAGGCGCGATCCGGCGCCGCGGTACGGATGAACGAGTACGTGATATCCTCGCCCACGGCAAGCGCGACGTTTCCCGGCAGGGTCCACGGCGTCGTCGTCCACGAAAGAATATAGGTCGCGTCGTCCGCCGCAAAATTCCCGATTCTCTGGCCCTTCTTCAGCTTGAATTTTACGTAGGCCGACCTGTCCGTCACCTCTTTATATCCCTGTGCGAGCTCGTGCGAGGAAAGCGCCGTGCCGCAGCGCGTGCACCACTGCACTACCTTGCGCCCCTTATAAAGCAGTTTGCGCCGCCATATTCCCGCGAGCGTCCACCAGATCGTTTCCACGTATTCCGGCGCGTACGTGACGTACGCGTTTTTAAGATCGAGCCAGTAGCCGATGCGCTCCGTGAGCCGTTCCCACTCCTCCTTATATATCCAAACCTGCTTCTTCGCCTCTTCGTTGAACCGCTTCACGCCGAATTGCTCGATCTCCCGTTTCGTCTTGAAGCCGAGCGCCTTTTCGGCGGCCATTTCCACCGGCAGGCCGTGCGTATCCCATCCCGCCCGCCGCGGAACATGATACCCACGCATCGTTTTATATCTCAGTACGACGTCTTTTATGACGCGCGCGAGGACGTGATGGATGCCGGGCTTCCCGTTCGCATACGGCGGCCCTTCGTAAAAGACGAACGGCTTGCCGCGCTTCGTCTGCGCAAGCGACTTCTCGAAAATACGCTTCCCTTTCCAAAAGGCGAGGATTTTTTCTTCCGTCTCCGGAAGATTGAACTGGCCCTTTAAAAAGTCCCGCGGTTCCGGCGCCATACCTCCAAGGTTAGCAAAAAATCCGCGCTTTTCAAAGGAACCGCGCCGCGCGCCTCAGATCTTCTCCGGCGACTCGATGCCGAGGAGCGCCTGGCCGTCGCGCAGGGTCCGCGCGGCCACCGCGACGAGCGCAAGGCGCGCGGCGCGGCGCGCGCGATCCTCCTCGCCGAGCACCGGCGTCGTCTCATAAAACCTGTTCGACGCGACGGCAAGCTTATAGAGATAATTCGCCACGACGCTCGTCGAATGCATTTCGCCCGCCGCCGCGACCGCATCCGGAAATTCGAATATCTTCCGCATGAGCGCGAGCTCCGGCTCGCTGCCGGGCACGACGGCGGTCGCGGCGGTCGCGCCGGCGGATACGCGCCTGGCGGCGCCCTTCGGCGCTTTTCTCAAAATGCTCGCGAAGCGGGCGTAGGTATATTGAAGGTAGGGCGCGCTGTCGCCCGTTAAATCGAGCATCTTGCCCCAATCAAACACTATATCCGTCAGCCGGTTCTCCTTGAGGTTCGCATATTTGAGCGCGCCGATGCCGACGGCTCGCGCCGCCGCATCCTTTTGGCGCTCCGTGAGTCCGCGCCCCTTTTCATCGACTACGCCGCGCGCGAGCGCAACCGCCTTGTCCATCGCCTCCGCCGCCGTGACCGCCTCGCCGCGCCGCGTGGAAATTTTTTTTCCGCTCTCGCCGAGCACGAGGCCGTATTTCACGTGCGCAAGGCGAGCGGAATCCATTCCAAGCTTCTTCGCAATCGCAAAAAGCTGGGCGAATGCGAGCGACTGCTCGTTCCCCACTACGTAGAGTATTTCCGCCGGCTTGTATTTCCGAAGCCGGTAGCGGAGATTCGCGATATCCCGGGTGAGATATAAGCTCGCCCCGTCCGATTTTTCGATCAGGACGGGGGGGAGATTGAATTCATCGAGGCGGACGATGAGCGCGCCCTCGCTCCGCTCCGCGATGCCGCGCGCCGCAAGATCCGCCGCGAGCGGCCGCAGCTCTTTTTCGAAGAAACTCTCCCCGATCCAGGCATCGAAATCGACGCCGAGCGCGCGGTACGTTTTCTTGAACTCCGCAAGCGATTCCTCCTTGAACCATTCCCAAAGTTTCCGGTTCTCGCGGTCGCCCGATTCGAGCTTGCGGAATTCGTCGCGCGCGCGCGCTTCGAGCTCAGGATCCTCCGCGGCGGCGGCATGGAACCTGACGTACAACTTTTGCAATGCCTCGATGGGATTTTTCCGGACTATGCGGCGGTCGCCCCATTGCTTGTACGCGGCGATCAGCTTTCCGAACTGCGTGCCCCAATCGCCGAGATAATTCCACCGGATCACGCGGTAGCCGTTCGCCTCGAGAATATTCGCAAGCGCGGCGCCGAGCACCGTGTTCCGAAGATGGCCGAGGTGGAACGGTTTCGCGATATTCACCGAAGAATATTCCACGATGGCCGCCGCGCCGGCGCCGGAGCCGTTCCTGCCGAACCGCTTTTCGCGCGCGACGCGCGCGAACTCCCCCCGCACCGTTTCCGGGCTCAGCCAAAAATTGACGAATCCCGGCGCCGCGGCCTCCGTCTTTTCAAAAAATCCTGCCGGCGCCGCGGCGCCGGCCGCCTTCGCGATCGCCTCAGCCCGCGCAAGAGGCGTCCCGCCGCCCGGAATTCTCATGGCGACATTCGTCGAATAATGGCCGAACTCCGCCTTTTCCGGCACGAAAACTTCGAGAGGGCCGCCATAGGCCGCCCCGTCTTCGAAATATCCGCCTTCCTTCAGTACCGCCCTTAATATCTCTTTAATCTTCTCGCGCATATTCGTGCATGCATACCCGCGCGCTGCCGCATGTACGCTTCCCTTCATATTACGCCTATAATGGAACCTATGGAAAGCATAGCGGAGAACCGCCGGGCGCGGTTCGACTACGACATTGCGGAGACCTGCGACGCCGGAATCGAGCTGACGGGGCAGGAAGTAAAAAGCGCAAAAAGCGGCAGGATGCAGATCGCAGGCGCCCGCGTCGCAGTGCGCCGCGGCGAAGCGTGGCTCGTAAATTCGCATATCCCCCCCTATCAGCCGAGAAACGCACCCGCGGACTACGAAGAAGACCGCGCCCGGCGGCTCCTGCTCACGAGAGAAGAAGTCAAGCGGTTCGCCGGCGCGCTCCAGGAAAAGGGGCGCACCCTGATCCCTCTCCGCGCGCACCTAAAACACGGATTTATAAAAATCGAGCTTGGCCTCGGGCGGGCGCGCAAAAAATCGGACAAGCGCGAAGCGCTCAAAAAACGCGCGCATGAGCGCGAAATACGGCGGGGGGAATAGGGAAATAATAAAGGGAGATAAAAAAACTGCCGCGTCTGAACGCGGCAGTAATGCTAAAGAGCAGTAATCCGAGAAGCAACCCCGGCGGCGCGCGGGGGGATGCTCCCCCCAAACGGCACCCAGATCTGGCTCGGCACGATAGCCTCGGGGTGCCTGAGCCGGGCTAGGGTATGGTATGCCGTCAATAGTAAATTATGGGGATACCTCATTAAGTTTTCATGAACCACTAGCGCAACCGGAAACAGTGCCCCGATATAATCCACCGGGAACATTATATTTTCCTCGTGACAATAGTGGACCAGGCGGCTTGCACCGCCCACCGCGTCCGCCGGCGCCGTAAAAATGGGCAACGCGACTCCGGCGGAAATCCCCCAGGGGAAATCCGCCAGTTTCAGCCATTCCAAGGCCGCGGCGGCCCGGGCATAGGAACGGAACTTCCTTACTCCGACATCGGTACGGCGCCGCCCGTTCCGACGATCCTCCGCGATCAATGACGTAAGCATATCCGCCAACGCTACATCGGCGGATTCAGAATCTTCATCTCCTACAGTGAAGACTAATACTATGCCCTCTCCAATCATGTCCTATTACCTCCGTTTTCAAAGAGCTTCCAACCCGTCATACATACCGCTTCGGGGTTGGCGCGAGTCCTGTCTCCCATATCAGCGCGGGCGCGCAGGGAACCCTCATGGGACTCGCGCGAACCTCCAAGCATAAAAATCCCCGGTTCGCGTCCGGGGCATAGCTTCGGGCTACGCAAGCGCGTCAGACCCCTCCGCCCCCGGCACGGCTCCCAATATTCGCAAAAATTACCGCGAGCGCACCGCGCCGAACCACGGCGCGGAGTTGGACGAGAGCGCAGAGATGGCGGGAACTTGCGTGTTTCATATTTTCAATATACCGCACAGCGCGCAGATGTCAAATAAGTCGTTGCCGCGCCGGCGGCACGTCCCCCTACGGACGAAGAAACGGCCTCCGTACGCATTTCCCCTCTTTTCCACACCGAACTCGTGGAAAACTTTTTGCGAGTCCGTTATAATCAGACGCGAATCGAACGATTCTGCCGCTTTATGCGTGCCACCGCTACTATGCTCGGCTATTTTTACGTGTTCCTCTTCGGTTTTATCGCCGGTGCCGCGGCCGCCTACTGGGCGAGCGGCGTCATCGGGTAATAAAAAGGCGCCGGAATATTTCCTGGCGCCGTCCAGGCATTGCGGCCGGATTGACATCGTAAGATATCGATAGTATAAATATGACGTTCCTTTATAGGGACGGCAGGACATAGCTTCCAGCTCGCAGAATGCATTGCAATCTGAAAGCTATGTCCTGCCTGTCCGAAAATCCAAAGGCGGCATCGCAGAAAAGGAGATCATCGTCATGGCGAAACAAATCGTCGCAGGCGAAATCTACGAGTCTATCACGGGGCAACTCTTTGAACTGGGGCGCCAGCTCCGGCAACAGAAAGGTTACCCATTCAACCCATTTCAACTGAGATTCCACCTCCAGGCCGCCATCGAGGGCAGATTCGCTCCGGGTGAGATCTACAGCGTTACGCTCGGGGGCAAAACCACTACTGACCAGATCGCGCAGTCCTGGAAGGATGCGAAGCTGCGGATTGACGACTACATCACGCAGGCCAACTTCCCTCTCAAACCCCATGACGAGGCAACAGTTGAGATCGAGATCATTGACCCTATCTTTTCCTTCAGCGAGGAAGAGGGGCTCGAGTACCTCCAGAGGGCCGGACTTGATCAGCCAACCGAGGAATATGCGCTCAGATTCGCCGAGCAGTATGGGAAGACGACCACGGGCGACAAACCCTATATCATCTTTCTGCACAAGTCTTGGCGGTGCCCGCGTTTCCGTCCCTATACGTTATATGTCGGCCGCGAGCTCGGCGGGCGCAGGCTCGGCTTGAGTAGGTCCGACTGTGGGTTCGGCGCCGGTAGCGTCTTAGCTGGTGTCCGGCCTCGCAGATAATCCTCTGTCGCTCGATTCCTTGGATCCTTTGTTCCTTTGCCCGCTTTGGATTTTCCGAAGCGGGCATTTCATTTCTTGAGAAAGCAAATAAGGGGTAAGTGAGCTCAGTATCGCAGATGCCGAGAGTGTAAGACTGGGCATACCTTACCCCAGTATGGTAATGCGGAAGGTGCTCCCAAACTTTTTGACACCTTTTTACGCGAAACACGATAATCCAGGGAGGAGACTAACAATATAAAAAGAAGAGCCCGCGAGGTCAGCACGGAATGTGCGGGCTCTCGCGGGCTTAGAGATGGGTTAGGGCCAGATAGTTGATGGTCAGATGGAGCACGTTGTCCACGATGATCATCAGCCACACCGCCGTAATGGTTCAATAGCTTCGCACCACCCGTTGTTCCACGCCATGTACATGGCATATTCAAAAATCCGAACCTGCTACGCGCCCGCCGTGATGCAATGCAGAAGATCCGCAATGGATGGTCGCAGAGCAAGGTTGCGCGGCCGACCGTTGGAAAGTCCGGCGATCTCGTGGAGGCAGAGGGCGGTTCTTTAAGCAACCAAGTTCTCGATAAAAAAGAGGACTCCACACCGGTTCTGACGAGTATGGAGCCCTCTCGGGTCTTTTGAATAGGGACCTTAATGCGCGGCCTCTGCTTTAGCTTCAGCCAGTTCGAGTAATCGTATGCAGGTGATGCTAGGTCTACCCTGCTCCCATCGCACGAATATCTGGAACGGATGAAGGGTTGCGTCCTGCCCATAATGCCGACGGGCATCTCTGATGAGGTCCCCGTCGTGGAAAGGATCGTAAGCCACGAGATACCCCACGGTGCCTTCGTCTTTGGCCGATTGCCAGGGCGATTTGGACCGATACTGGACTCGCTTGCCAATCCATCGCTGCTCGTATGATTTAGTGATCGCGATCCGGCTGGCTTCGTTATCACCAATTGTCCCATTGCCACATTTGATAAAACCGATGAGGCGGTTACAAGCTGCGAAGGTTGGCGGCGCAACTATCCCCCTATTTTCAAGAAACCCGCGTTGTCGCGAGCTCGGCTGTCGTTCCATCTGGAACCTCCTGCATAAATTATATACTGTATTTATAAATATGTCAAGTTCGCGCTACGCGCTCCGGCACGCGCAGAAGCGTAGAAGCGCTTTAAATGAATGTACTTGGGTGGACATGGTTGAAAATAATTGGAACAGGCTGGAAAGCTTCATTTTGGAGTGGGGCGAGATATTGAATGATCGAAAATTAGTAAGAAATTAATGGGACATTCTGGTTTTCGAGTACACACGTTGGAGATGGAACCCATGCCTTTGAGAGATTGGATAGCGACGCCGTTAATCTCAGAAATGGACTATAAAAAGGTGCTATTACTAGAAATCTCTTAGCTAATCTGTACGTCCCTCTTAATCTAAAGCAATGTTCCAAAACCGATTCGAGAAACGAAAAGGGGCGATAGTGGCCCAAATACACATTAACGACTATCTCCGGCGCTATGCGTGGGAGCTATACAAGGGCCAGCGGCGACCAGTTATAAGGTCGCGCTCGGACGCAGACTATTACAAAAAGCTTTTTAGCGATCCCATGCACTCACCCCTGCGCTCGATGCTGAATGTTCACTCTGGCGATCTCTACAAATACTGCCAAGACATTGATTACGTCCCCTCAAACCTCGGCAAGGGCTTTATTTTCTATTTTATCTGCGTTTGGTGCGGCCGGAGAGCAAAATACCTTTACGCGGACGAAAAGCTGGATGCGATGCTCTGCCGAAAGTGCATCAAGTTCCCTTATCGGCAACCTACACGGCCCGAACGGAAAGCCTCACGCTATATCAAAAGGCATCCGGAGCTAGTGTGGCGGTTGATCGAATCAGGCGAGGTTCCAGTTTATTAAAAACGTACATCCAGCCTTTAAAATATACGGAATATAAAAAAGATGATCGTCATCACAACGACAAATGTGATAATAGGCCATATCTTATTAAACCTTACCTGCTGAATTGCATCGTTTAAGCGCCTCCACAACCATGCTCTGAATCGCTGGCTTCCCACGTTTCACCTGTTCTTAAATTCGTTGCATCGTATACTTTGCCACGGTTATCTCCCGGTGGACAGTTCGTCGGTATGGAAACCAGACACAATTTAATTGCATCGCCAACTTGAGAATCTGTAATCCCTTGAATAGTGTCATATGATACCTGATAGCCCCCGTTGGCATACCAAATCGCGCTCCCAGAGCCTGGAATGGGATTTCCAGTCGTTCCATCCGTGAGCCTCGTGCCAATCTGAGAAATCGTTGTCATAGAGCATTGACCTACGTATAATGGCAACGCAGATTCTGCGGTGCTGGGTATTGTCTGTGATGGATTTCCCGCCGTTGTATTTTGACTCACCGTGTTATTAGTGAGCGGAACGTAAGGCTTAGATGGATAAGTGGTCATTACCCAAACGATGAGGCCAACGAATCCGACAAATGCCAAGGTAAACGTTATGAGAATCGTTTTGCCTGCCGCTTTTCTCCCAAACGCAAGCCATACACCGACGATAATCAATAGAAATATTATGATCCACATGCCGTTTAGCCGTTTTTATGGAGTATTTTCTACTTGATATATTTCCCGCTGAATGTAAGCAATTTCGTTTTCGGCGGGCACTTCACCGTTTTGGACGTTAATTATCTCATCGGCCAATGAAGCGCAAGTTTGCGCCTGCTGAATTTGCTCAAGACCTTGCTCTCCTCCGGCCCCAGAAAGGTTTGGGGCCGCCGAACATTGATCTTGGTTCATCTCATTTTGTATCTGCTGTATCTGATTATTTGGGGCAGCCAGTTCGTTTTCCCATGATTGCAGCGCCGATTCTAATTGCGCCAGCTCTTGCTGTTTTTGGGCCTCCAGATTCGCTTCCTGCTGTTGCTGGCTGAGTTGGCAATACGCATGACCGCCGCCAGCGGGACAGATAAAATCCTGACCGGCTGGACAAGCATTGTAGCAGAGACCATTACAGAGTGTCCCGTTGCATACGTTCGTGCTCGGTGGCGTTGGGGTGGGAGCGTGGCTCGTGGGTTGCGATTGAGTATTTTGTGGCGTTTGGGGAGGTGCTACAGTTATAACTGGTTCGTTATTCGCGGTTATTTTAACGGGCGTAGGCGGCTTGGAGGCCTGAGGGCGAGTATCCGCGGCGCTACTTTTCGTGCCGACAGAGTTGTCGCTCGGTTTTAGATTGGGAGTCGTAGTGGCGATAGAAGTTGTGGCAATCGTTGCCTTTGATGGAGTTTGCGACTGGGTATTGGTGTCGCCCATGATCACCGCCACCCAAGAAACGGGATTCCAATTCCAAGTTAGCGGATTCCACCACGAAGCATAGGCCATCGACGGAAATACAAGGAGAATGACGGCGGCTAAAATAATTTTTCTCATATTAGGCTCGAAGATTAAATCATTTAGCTGAAGGTGGTGTACGCAAGCTAATCCCGAAACAGAAAACCCACCACTGGTTGATGCCGAAGCATCCACATCTCTTTCGAGATATGACCGGTCAAGGTAGTCCCAATGATGGGTTTTCTATCCTTGACCGGATTTCGCGCCATGCCCCGGTTAGGCAGGGTTTAGGCGACCATATTCAGTTATGGATTTACTATAGCACCACCGTGCTTCCATGTTAAATTGGGCTAGAATAATATAGGAAAATGTGGGATAATAATGCGACACCGGTGGACTATAAAAAATTTGGCCTACGATACAAGGAACGCTTGGCGGAATTGAAAGCAACGCCGGATTTTGATGAATTTTTAAACGAAACGATAAGGCTTGAAATGGAGCTAGAGCGGTCAAGGAGAACCGACGGATATAATTTTGAGCCAGCGTTAAAAATTCACATCGAGAAAACGCGCCTCATTGAAAGTTTAATTAAAAAATTTCGCCTGCCACCTCCATTTCGCATTCTTTTAGAGAACCCGTTTTATTCAGACGCAAACGGCCTCTATTTTGCTCCGTATCGCATTGATCCGCAGGCGATACCCGTCGAGAAAGGAGAGTTTGAACATCCCCATATCGCAGGCAAACCCCTAGAGGAACTGACGATTACGATCTATGGAAGGCTCTCCACGGAAGATTGGAAGGGCTTAAAGGAGCGCATAGAAAGATTGCAAGATATTGCTTTTGATCAAGAGGAGATACGTCCTTTTCGACGAAGTAAAAATATCAATGAGAAAGTTGAGATTGTTAAGGAAATGGCCCAGCGGAAACGAAAGAAAACCCGTGAGGAAATTATACATGGTAGTTATGTCGATTTAGTAGAAAAAGCACGAAGGGGCACATTAACTGCTTCTGAAAAACGACACTTAGTAAAACTCAATCCAGGTAGCGTACGAGAAATCACGGAGGGTTTGAACAGCGCAGATGTGGCGGTAAAACTGACTCGGCGCGGCAAAGCAAAAGACAAGGGAGCTGCCGTCCGCCAAGCATTATCACGCTTTAATAAGGCTAAAAAACGACGGGAGGGGCGCTGATTTTATTTTTAAATAAACGTCACAGTAGAGATTGAGCGTGGGTTTATGATGATCGCAATAAAATGATTGCGGTCATTTTGTTGCACGGTGGCAGAGAAATCGTCATTAGCCATCCACCGTGCTAGTGGCGATTTCTTTATATTGCAACTCCTATGCCTTCCCTAGAGCAATTAAGAATTATCGATGCCAATAGCGAACTCTCCGACGAGGAACTTCTTGAATTGCGCGATGCGCTTGATCCTATCCTCGAAAGAATCCTTAATCGCTATTTTGAGGCCATAGAATAGGCAATTTGCTATATTATTACTAAGCGGTTAGAATAAGGATATGGACAAAAAGACGATTAGCAAGGTAATGCGGGAAATGGGGCGGCGCGGCGGCCGTGCGTCCGTAAAAGCCCGTCAGAAAAGCGGAAAAATGAAGGAGTGGTCTCAAAATGCCCTAAAGGCCCGCCACCAGAAGAAAAATAAGAAAGCATGAACGAGCTCAACGCTTTAATTTACTGCCGCGTCTCGTCGGAACGGCAAAAGAACGAGGGTCATGGCCTCGACAGCCAAGAGCAGCGTTGTCGCCTGTATTGCGGGCAAAAGCAGTACAAGGTTGAGCGAGTTTTTAAAGACAGCTTCACGGGAGCTGGAGATTTCATGGAGCGTCCGGCAATGGGCGAACTCCTCGCCTACCTCGACAAGCATCCGCATCGAGATAATTACGTCGTCGTGTTCGATGATCTCAAGCGGTTTGCCCGCGATACTGTTTTCCACTTGAAGCTCCGCCGCGAATTTAAGGCGCGAGGCGTTAAGGTGGAATGCCTTAATTACAAATTCGACGAATCAGAGGAGGGCGAGTTTATCGAAACCGTCTTGGCTGCGCAGGGAGAGCTTGAGCGGAAGCAGAATCGCCGCCAAGTGATTCAAAAACAAAAAGCACGGCTTGAAGCTGGTTATTGGCCTTTCTGTCCCCCGCCTGGCTATCGTCAGCCAAAGACGGCAGCTCACGGGAAACTTCTTACCCTTTATGAGCCGGAAGCGACAATCGTGAAAACCGCTCTTGAAGGATTTGCTACCGATCGTTTTGAAACACAGGCGGATATGGCTCACTACTTGAGCGAACAGAATTTTATCGGTAAAACCGTAGTCCCCTTCCAGCTTGCGAATCGCCTCTTGGCGCGAGTTTGGATATACGGCGGATTCATCCAATACGGGCCGTGGGAGGTAGCACGACGACAGGGCCACCACGAGCCGCTTATTGACCTTGCGACCTACCACAAGATTTTACGAAAACTCGAAGGCCGCAGTCCGATAAGGACAAGAAGGGATATGCGCGAGGATTTTCCTTTGCGTCATACACAAATCGTATGCGGGAATTGCGGTCGCCCATTTACCGCCTCGCATACGACCAAAAAGAAGGGCTATAGCCGTGCCTATTATCGCTGTTCCAACAAAGCCTGCCCCGAACACACGAAAAGCATCCCCGCCGAGCTTTTGGTGGCCCAATTCAAAAAACTACTAAAGGAAATCTGTCCGAAACCTCTTATCCTGAAAATCAGCGAGGCCATGCTCTACGAGAAGTGGGAGAAACGGGTAGCAGAGCGGGTTAATGACGAAACGCGCGAAGCGGGCGAAATTACGGGGATTCAGGGGGAAATACGCGACCTATCAAAGCTTGCACGGAAGGCCACCGGTGAGCGCGTCCGGCGGGAATATGAAAAACAGATTGAAGAGCTTGCGGCGCGGGAAGAAAAGCTCATGGAAAAGAACGATCCCGCAAAGAAGCCGAAAATCGAGTTTAGAACCGCCCTGCAAATGGTGTTTGATTATCTAAAAGACCCATATACCAAGTGGGTTGAGGGCGATTTGAGCGAAAAAAATATGGTGTTGAACCTCGTTTTTGAGGGTCTCGTTTCCTATGACCGAGGATTTGGATTTAGAACCGCGAATTTGTGCCTTCCTTTAAGGGTTTTTGAGCACTTTACAGTATCTAAGTCCGAGGGTGTGGAGACGGGCGGAGTCGAACCGCCGTGCAACGATGCTGACCGCGGGCCGTCTACGGGCGTAGCTTGACTAGGTCAGGCAAAATGATTCTGAATCTCGCGGAACGCCTAGAATCGTGAATGTCCCGCCAGCCCCATTATATAAGACCGGTATCGCCCCAAGGGGCCCGAAGCGGCCGATCCCGAGTTACACAAAAGCGAAACTCGGAGCTGCAACTCTTTCGTTGGCAGTTATGTTTGTTGCGGCGGTTACGCCGCCGCCAGCGGCCCGCAAACCCGCGTCATATCGCTGTCAAAACCGGTGCGTCCCCAAAAACCACGCCTATTATACAAAAATTCTGCGCAAGAGGCAATGGTGGCGGGCCACGGCGCGGGTGCTACCCCCCCGCCGCCGCGGGCACCTCCACCACGCGCTGGATCTCCGTACGCCTTAAAAGCTCTCCCTGCATCCAATCCGCGAGATGCCAATCCATGGCGGGCATGATGCCCTCCGACTCGTCGCCTTTCTCGTCCTCGTGCCCGGCGGTGAGGATTATAAGACGCGAGAGGCCCATCGTGCGGTAATAAAGGCTGCGCTCGATATCAACGTCCTGAATCTGGCGATACGGAATCGCGATCTCCTCCTTGCTCAGGATGCCGCGCTGGATTCTGAGCGAGTCCTCGCCGATGAGGAACTTATAATTCATATACACGAGCCAGGAAAAGAAATAGGTCAGCCCGAACACGACGAGGAATAGGACGAGTAAGACCCATGACGCCGTAGCGAGATACGGTTGGAGAATGCCCTTCATAAAAGTCGCGACGAAGGGCTGGCCTTGAAGGGAAAAGGCGAGGAGCGTAAGAAGGAGAATGATGATGGAGGTGTGGATGCGGGCGAGGACGAATATCCAAAGCGTCCTCTTCCCGAGGCGGTGGTATCTTCCGTCGAGAACTTCCGCGTGAGACGCCCCGTCCGCTTTCGGTTTCTCCGGCGTGGGTCTCGGCGATGCGGACGCAGTGCCGGATGGCGCCGCGGGCGCCGCCGCGGAGCCGCCCGGCGCGGGCGCCATCGGCCGTTCTGCGGGAGCCCCCATTCCCTCGGTTTCCATGAAATAAGTATAGCAGATTTTGACGGCGGGGCGTTTTCCGCTACAATAGAAGGAAATTCGTTCCGTTTATCCGTTCGCAACCTACCATTCCCATATTGAAGCCAAGGATCAACAGCCAAATAATCGCCCAGGAGCTCAGGGTCATAGGCGAGACCGGAGAGAATCTCGGCGTCCTCCCCCGCGATAAGGCGCTCGCTTTGGCGCGCCCGGCCGAAGGCGTTGATCTCATTGAAATCGCGCCCGACGCGAAACCGCCCGTTGCACGCCTTATGAGCTACGACAAATTCCGCTATGAAGAGGGCAAGCGCGAGAAAAAAGAGCGCCTTGCGCAGAAAAGCGGCGGGATGAAGCGCGTCCAGATAAGCGCCCGCGCCGCGCAGAACGACCTCGCGGTCAAACTGCGCCAGCTCGTAAAATTCCTCGCCGAAGGGCACCAAGTGGAAATCCACCTCCGCCTCCGCGGGCGTGAAAAAGGCAATAAGCCGTGGGCCGAGCAAAAGCTGGCCGAGTTCCTGAAAATGATCCCTCCCGCAGTGGAATATAAGCGCGTCTCCCCGCCGCGCTTCGGCGGCTACGGGCTCAGCATGCAGATCGCGAAGAAGTAGCCCGCAAGCGCCCGCCGGCGCCGGCGGGCGCTTGCGGCGGGGACAAGCCCGTGATATGATTCTCCGCATCGACAGACCGACCAATACCATGAATAAGGCCGTAACCGACCGGATAAAAATAACGAATCGGGGAAAGATCGTCCGCCGGCCGATGGCAGTGGGCCATTTCCGCACGCGCACGAACGCAAAAGCCATCCGAAACAAGCGCAAGTCGCGCAGCCTCGGCCTCTCGCTGAAAACGCTGAAAAACTATTAATCTTACGCGCCAATGCCAAGAGTAAAACGGGGCGTCATCGCCGCCAAGCGCCGCCGGAACGTACTGAAGCACGTCAAAGGGTTCCGCTGGAGCCGTAAATCGAAGGAGCGTGCCGCGAAAGAGGCCCTGCTTCACGCGTGGACGCATGCGTTCCGCGGCAGGAAGGAAAAGAAGCGCGATTTCCGCCGCCTTTGGAACGTGAAAATCAACGCGGCGGTCCGCGAGGAAAAACTGAGCTACAGCCGGTTCATCGCCGCACTCAAAAAGAAAGGAGTGGCTCTCGACAGGAAAATACTCGCGGAACTCGCCGAGCACGAACCCGAAATATTCAAGAAGATAGTCGCTTTCGT